>JBDSHM010000482.1:0-5472 GCA_039918495.1 Sulfuriferula sp.
GCGATGGCCCTGCGTTTCACGCCCGGCGCTCAACCCTAACACGTGGAGCGGCACGACATCCGCACCATGCATGGCCAGCAGCCCGTGCACCGGCCGCACGAAACTGACACTGGTCCAGCCATCAGCCAGTTGGTAGCTCATGACCTTGGGGATCGGCAGCTTTGCCATGGCCGTCTCTAGCGCGGTCTGCACGCCATCCACAAGCAAAGTGCCGGGGGCAACGCTGTCGTAGAACAAGGCTTCATTTTTACCGTCTGCTGCCCGCTTGAGTTGCGGCACCGCCGAGGCAGCCACGCCCAATGCGGAGAGGCGTTTGATTAGCGCGGGCGTCGCATTCCCTGTCGCATCCAGTCCCACACTCACCGGCATCAGTTTGTGTGAAACGGGCTTGTCTGCCGCGCGCGCAAGCACATCCGTCACCCGCACTGCCAGACGGCGTGGCGTGGCAAAAGGGGTAACGGTTGCATCAGCCGCAGCCAGCCCTTGCGATTTGAGGCTGTCTCCCAGCAATGCGGCAAAAGCCTCACTCAATTTTTTCAGTGACTTGGGCGGCAATTCCTCAACGAATAGTTCAACCAGTAAATTTTGTACGCTCATGCCGCTGTCACTTTCTTTTCCATTTGCGCCAGTACTTCATCCGCCCATGCTCGCGGCGCCATTGGGAAACCCAAGCGGGCACGACTTTCCAGATAGTTTTTTGCTACGCTGCGCGCAAGGTTGCGGATGCGACCAATATAGGCAGCGCGCTCAGTCACGGAAATCGCGCCGCGCGCGTCCAGCAGATTAAAGGTATGCGCGGCTTTCAATACTTGTTCGTATGCTGGCAGTGACAATTGTGCCTGCATGAGTTCCTGCGCTTTTTTCTCATGGCTGCCAAATGCGGTCAGCAGAAATTCCACATCACTGTGTTCAAAGTTATAGGTGGATTGCTCAACTTCGTTCTGATGATACACATCGCGATAACTGAGCCCCTCAGTCCAGGTCAGGTCGTACACACTTTCCACCCTTTGCAGATACATGGCGAGGCGTTCCAGACCATAGGTGATCTCGCCGGTGATCGGCTTGCAATCAATGCCGCCGACCTGCTGGAAATAAGTGAACTGCGTCACCTCCATGCCGTTCAGCCAAACTTCCCAACCCAGGCCCCAGGCACCCAATGTTGGATTTTCCCAGTCATCTTCAACAAAGCGGACATCGTTCTGCTTCAGATCGAAACCCAGCGTTTCAAGCGAACCCAGATACAGTTCCAGAATATCGGCAGGTGCGGGTTTGAGTATCACCTGAAATTGGTAGTAGTGCTGCAAGCGATTGGGGTTTTCAACATATCGACCATCTTTGGGACGGCGCGATGGCTGGACATAGGCCGCTTTCAACGGCTCGGGGCCGAGCGCTCGCAGAAATGTAGCCGTGTGGCTGGTACCCGCCCCTACTTCCATATCGTAGGCTTGCAGGAGCGCACAGCCCTGTTTAGCCCAGTATTGTTGCAGTGTGAGGATGATTTCCTGAAAAGTCAGCATGAGGCGTGCGTTTTTAATTAAAAGCGGGATTTTACTGTGTTTGCGTTCAAATTGCGCTGACGTGGCATAGCAAGCTGACGAAAACACGACAGAATTGTCTACAGTTCCGCGCAATACCTCTCCGGTAACACCATTGCAATAGCACAAAACACCATAAACAGGGCATCTCGCCAACCACCATCCGCAGGCACGACGATTGCATTGATAACGGCAAAGGGCACCTACCATGACTATGCAGCTATCCGATAAAATCACCATTCAATTTGCCCCCACCCAGGCGCTGTTTGAATTTTTCAAAGCCAAGACCAATCGCACCCGGATGGTATGCGTGAGTTTATTGTTTGTGGAAGTAAAAATACTCAAACAGCGCCCCTGGTAGGGCGACGCACCCTCTCTGCCACAAAACATCGTGGCAGATTTTTGCCCCCGTGTTCGCACGGGGGCTTTTTTTAGGGTACACGGTAATTGGATGCCGGAAACGTCACCCCTAGCTACCGACTCGGTTCCAATATTTCAATATAACGCTGTCCAGATTGGATTTCACTTGATACTGTGGGTAGTTAAGGCTTTCAAACCACCTGCGGAACACCGACTTTTCGGACAATAACAGACAAACTGCCGCCTCGCATGGGAGCGTAAACATCAAAATGAACACAAAATTAAAGACCTGTAAAAGGAGAAAGATTAAGTGATAGCTGAGCAGCTATTTTGCTATGGATGTGCCCGACATTATCCAGCTGGCACCGATGGCGCGCGCATTACAGATTCAAAAGGCAACGTACGCTGGTGTTGCCGTAAATGCGCGAATGCCAAGAATGAAGCAGCGCGAACCAAGGGATGCCGTAGCGGAGTTCGTAAAAAATAGGATATTAATTCTTTGACTGAATATTTATTCGTAGCCGAAAGGCCATGTGCATACTGCACAGGAAAGCACGCCTTCCAAGCAGATTTCATGAAACATGAACATAAGTATCAACAGCATTTGATAAGTTTTTTTTGGACAAAATTTCAAATATATACAATATAATCAATTAAGTACAGCGCTAGCTGTACAATACATTATCACCAATGAAGCCAGTTAATCTTGAAGGCAATTACTTTACGTGCGGATTTAGGCAACCCAAAAACAAAAAACACTGGCCTTGCCTGTTAAATCTCAGGAACAACGCAGCTAAGTTGGCTTTAAAATAATAGAACGGATCAAGTCAGTGTCATCTTGATTAAAAAGGTAGGGTCATGGCAGATCCCAAAGAATTATTGATTGCAGCAAAAATGGAGTTCCTGCACGCATACTTGAGTGCATTTGACCAATTTCTTCCCCTTAGCATTGAAAATGCATTCAAAAAGGCAGACAACAGTCAATCTTCATTAGAACAAAGTCATTATTTCATCGTGCATGCTGTATTACGTGATCGCCACACTGAACTCAGGCAGTGTCTGAATAACAGTATGGACAAGTTGCTTAATCGCAGCCTGCAAACGGCTTACAGCACGTTCCGGCCGGCTTTTCCGCAACCGGGTCAGGAAAGTGTTCTGTCTCTGGTAGAAACCTCGGTATTTGAAGGGGAACTCCAGCTGGTCAAATATACCGACCGTTTTCGCAATGAAGCCACGGAACAGTTACGCGACTTGAATATCCGGATTGCCTTGTTGTTCGGTCAAGACGACATCAAAGAACGGGAAGGCCCATTTCGGCCTTATCTCGTTTCGCGATCGCTCGTTGATGCGGTCGAAAATATGGGCTTACCACCCGAGTTATCGCATGTCCTGACGCAATTGTTGGCAACAGACATGGAAGGTTCTATCGATGCTATTTATGCAAGTGTGAATGCGTTCCTGGCGCAAAACGGCATCGCTGCCGAGTTGCCGCTTCGAATCAGAAAATCACCCAACAAAACTGCCGCTACCAACCAAGCCAGCTCAACAGATAACGAAAAATTTCTGTCTGATGACGCAGACGCAACATCATCGCTCGCTGGTTACCACAACAGCTCTCCTCCCAGCATGGGTCATACCAGGCATCAAAATGTATCCACTCCTGCGTCAGAGCATCACGTAGAACAGTTTCCGCAAACAATAAAAAGCATGGCTAACGCCGCATCCAACAAGAATGCAAGCCAAGCATTTCCAAACCTTGGTACAGGTGCCGGCATGACTAACAAGCCTGGAGATGGGGGAATCCCTGCAACAGATACGAATCAACCCGCCAATCAGGATATTTCGATAGGCACCCATGAACAAAAAGTCGATCAGCTGTTAACCATGGTGAAGCTTTATAGCGATAAAACATCCGGATTTGGTCGGTTACAGGGATCGAACTCGGGTGATCCCTCTCAGACGAAAAGCCCGGAGACGATGAAGCAGACGCACACTAACCAACCCGCAACAACAGGCTGGTTAAGTGGCGCCCAAAAGGTAGGCCAGGTGCTGCGCAAGTTTTTGGGTAATCACGAGACACCTACAGGCAAGTCGAGTGGCTCCAAACCCTATACTCCTGCTGCTCCCAGAGTATTAACGGTTCAGCTAGCGCAATCGATCGATACACTCCTGCAAGAACAAACCCCCGCCACAGCAGATATGCTGGGTAGTAATGGCGAGGTGCGCAACCTGATTCTTGAGCAACGCTCCAAACTGGACGAACAGACTCAGGAAATCGATGAGCAAATGACCATCGATGTTGTTGCCATGCTGTTTGAATTCATTTTGCGCGACAACCAGGTACCGCCGGAAGTGCGCGCGCAACTGGGTAGATTACAGTTCCTGGTGTTGAAACTTGCGCTACGCGACCCTTCGTTACTTACTCAAAAAGGGCACCCTGTCCGGGTACTAATCAATCGCATAGGTGCCATCTCGATCGGACTCAAGCAATTAGACCCAGACAGCGTCAGGATGAGCGCGAAAATTTGTCTGATTGTTGAAACACTGTTGAACGAGGCGGTAAATGATCTGGACACATTTGCCGCTTTGTTCGCTAAATTGCTGGATGATTTCGATGCATTTATAGCTGCAGAGCTGCGTAGCAAAGATGCAAAATTAAATCGCGCCGTAGAGGCGATAGAGAATGTACAAAGCCGGACTTTACGATTTACCCATATCTGGGCACAAATGGCGGAAACATTGTCGGGCCTGACGCTCGACACCTATCTGCATAATTTCCTGTCGAACACATGGGTGCTGGTAATCGAGCGTGCCGAAAGCACGAATACTATGCGTACAGAACGATTCCGATCGCTGGTCCCTGATCTGGTTTGGAGCATCATACCCAAAGTGGATGAATTCGACCGCAAGGAAATGTCGGTGATATTACCCCTCCTGATCCGCAACCTGCGCGAAGGCCTGGCACTGATTTCATGGCCGGAAAAGCAGGAAAAAGAATTGTTCGATTGGTTATTTGATGCGCATACCCGCGCATTGCGTTCGATCAACAGATCTTTTCAATTACCGTCTCTACCGGTGATACACAAGTCCTTCGAGCGCCTGGTAAAAGATGTGTCCGTGGAACAGCTGCCAATGACAGAAAGCGCTCAGCGTGCCGCAGAAGTAGCCTTATTGGATGCAACAATCAAACAACTGGACACGGATATTTTATCGTTTGATGCTGATTTCGAACTTGAGGAAGAACCTGCTCAAGCCAAGGATGCCACTGATCTCAGCAATAACGATTCCGCCACTCAAAAAATAAATGCTCTATTCGACGACAACGTCGCCGAACGCTTACATAGTGGTATTTTTATCGAAATAAAGTTGAGCAAAACACCGAGCCGCGCCCGTTTAAGCTGGGTCAGTGCAGATGCATCCAATTTGATATTAAGCCTGGATGAACAAAGCGCTCCAATACTGATGCGTCTGTCCGTATTCCGGCGATTGGTGGCAAATGAGCGGGTGCGATTCATTGAGGATCAATCGCTATTCGAACGGGCCGTACAGTCGTTGCTAGATTCGGCTGAACAAATGG
>JBDSHM010000483.1:0-2579 GCA_039918495.1 Sulfuriferula sp.
AATCGAAGTGATCTGTGCGCCGCGTCCCGACTATGGGCGCACGACTCCCCGGCTGCGATTGCGTGGTGAGCTCGGTTTCTATTTCGAAGACCACGGTCACGCCTTTATCTTGCGTAGTGAAATTCCACTCATGCTATCTGACGATCAGGCTGAAGTGCAGGGCAGGCTTGTATTGCGCCATGGTGAGCGGCGGCGCTTTTCTGCCGTTTACAGCGAGGCAGGGCCCGCGATTATTCCGCTGCTGGGCGAACACGCGGAACAGAGACTGCAGGCGACCCTGAACTGGTGGGAAGCGTGGGCTGCACGCTGCACTTACGAAGGCCCCTATCGGGACGCGGTGATGCGAAGCGCGCTATGTCTCAAACTCATGTCCTACTCCCCTTCCGGCGCCATGGTCGCTGCCCCCACAACATCACTGCCCGAAAAGGTGGGCGGGGTGCGTAATTGGGACTACCGCTATTGCTGGGTGCGCGATGCTTCTCTTACGCTGCAATCCTTATTCGATCTTGGCTATCGTCACGAAGCCGAGTCGTTTCTTTCCTGGTTGCTCTACACCACCCACAGGTATCAACCTGATCTGCAGATACTGTATAGCGTATACGGCGACACACACTTGCCTGAGTGTGAACTGGATCATCTCGCGGGCTTTGCCGGTTCGCGCCCGGTGCGGATTGGCAATGATGCACGCACCCAGTTGCAACTGGACATCTACGGCGAGGTTCTGGATGCCGTATATGCGTTTATTTGTCGCGGTGGTCGCCTGGACCGCGCTACGGCGCGCATGCTCAGAGGATTCGGCGAAACCGTTTGCAGACGCTGGCAGGAACCTGACGAAGGTATCTGGGAAATTCGTGGTGGACGTCTGCAACATACCTACTCCAAAGTCATGTGCTGGGTGGCACTGGATCGCCTGATTAAACTGGGCGAACAGGGGCATTTACACATCCCGATGGCGCGTTTTACCCACACCCGTGCCGCCATTCGCGAGGCGGTCGAGCAGCATGGCTACAACGAAGAGATACAAAGCTACGTGAGCGTGTTCGATGGCGCCGATGTAGATGCGAGCCTGTTGCTGCTATCGCGCTATGGCTATGCAGATCCGGCCGAAACACGCATACGCCAAACCTGCGCTTTGGTGCACCAGCGGTTAGGGCGCGATGGACTGCTGTATCGCTATCTGTCCAAGGATGACGGTCTGCCCCCGGGCGAGGGTGCATTCGGGATCTGCAGCTTCTGGGCGGTGAATTGCCAGGCATTGCAGGGCAATGTGGATGGCGCAAGTCAAATTTTTGAGAGCGTGTTGTCGTACGCCAATGATCTGGGTTTGTTCGCGGAGGAAATTGACCCGGATAACGGCACGCTGCTGGGTAATTTCCCGCAAGCCTTCACCCATGTCGGGCTGATCGATGCGGCGCTGACGCTGGCACAAGCCAACATGGGAAAACAACGCGAGCCGGACGCAACACAACCGAAAATGACAGGGACCAAATTATGAACGTGGATCTGCCGAGCATCTTCCTGTGGGGCTTTATTGCGACAGCGTTTCTGACCACCATAATGGCCGCAGGCCAGGGGCTTGGATTCTCGCGCATGAGCCTGCCGTTCATGCTGGGAACCATGTTTACGGCAGACCGCAATCGGGCGATGGTCATCGGCTTTGCCATGCACTTTTTCAATGGCTGGTTATTCGCATTGTTTTACGCACTGGTTTTTGAAAACCTGCATAGGACCGGCTGGTGGCTGGGCGGCGGTATCGGACTGGCGCAAGGGCTGGTAGTGCTGGTGACATTGATGCCGATTTTGCCGGCATTGCATCCGCGCATGGCAAGCGAACATCACGGGCCGGAACCGACACGACAGCTGGAGCCACCCGGTTTTATGGCGTTGAATTACGGTCGTGAAACGCCTTTAATCAGCTTGTTTGCACATGTGGTTTATGGCGCGATATTGGGTGCTTTTTATCATCTTGCCGGTGGGTGAGTGCGTTGGGATCGGGGAAGTGCAGCTAAAATTTTAAAAAAATGAGTATCCGTAATCTGCAGTTGATGGCGGACATAATTTCCCATTTTTTTATCAAGCGAATCAGTGTGGATATGTTTGCTTTCGGCAAATCGTCAGGAGGCAAAAATCGACCCACACCTGCCTGATGACGTGTTCATCATTCGTGGCGGCTTTATAATCCTTAAGCGGCCAATCGTTGGAATCTGAAATCGGTCGGCAGTTCGGCCTTAGCGGACACCTATCCTATAGCGCCGACCAGTCTGCTATAAGTTCCAGACCGGACGCTAATCTGCCAAAAGGGGGAAACGCCCGTTACGACTATGGAAGAATACGTACTTCTGATCCATTGTGGACCTTAGGTTTCCCCGTTGAGTAGTGGCTGTTGCTGATCAGCCGACCGCTTCTCAGTCAATAGCCCTCTGAGGACGTGATCGAGCTATCGCTCGAGGCACGAAATGGAACACTTTTTCGGACAACGTGATGGTGGTTATAACCAAATCATGGTCGAAGGCTGTTTGAGGCTACACTTTCACTAAGTAGGGTCCTTCTTCTTCAATGCAACAAGCACCGTTCCTATT
>JBDSHM010000484.1:0-7065 GCA_039918495.1 Sulfuriferula sp.
CCACAAGACGCCGTTTTCGTCGCGCACCGAAGCCCAATGGGACAGGTTCTTAGCCAGGATGACCTCCATTATTCAGACTGACCTGCTTACCAACTGCGCGCGCGGCCAGCGTGCCGGCATGCAATGCGTTGAATTCTTCCACCAGCACTGCAACGCGTTTTTGCCAGTCGTTATCGCGCGCGTACGCAAGGATGGCCGGACGATCCCAGTTCTTCGCCAGTGCTGCCATAAGCGCAGCGCTCAAGGCTGCGTGGTCGCCGAAGGGCACGATCATACCCAATTCGTCTCGGCACACCACCTCGGCGTTGCCACCCACATCGGTACTTATAACTGGCAATCCACATGCCATCGCTTCCAGAAACACATTAGCCCAGCCTTCATTGCGTGTGGACAGCACGAACACGTCGGCAGCCGACAATGACCATTTCAACGATGCGGCGGGGACGATGCCGAGGAAGCGTACCGCATCATGCAAGCCCAGCTTCCTCACTTGCTGCTCAAGTTCGGCGCGCATGTCGCCCTCGGCGCCGGCACCGCCCACAATCAGATAAACCAGTTTTGGGAATCGTCGTTTCAGTTCCGGCAGACATTCAATCACACGATGGAAGCCCTTGCGCTCAACCAGTCCGCCTACCGATATCAATACCTGCGCATCGGCGGCAATGCCCAGCTGTACACGGGCCTCGCTGCGCTCCACCGGGTAGAATTTGGCGCTATCCACCCCGTTGCCCACTACACGGATTTTGTCGCCGGATATGCCCAGGTCAATGGCATGGCGACGCAGCGAATCGGACACCGAGAATACCCGCGCCGCACGTGTCAGCGCGCGCACTAGCAGCGGGCGCAGTTTTGCATTTTTGGAATGAGGTACTTCCGTGCCGCGCAGAGTAATGGTCACCGGCACACCCAGCCATTTGCCCAATAGCGTGGCGGCATAGCCGTCCGGGTAGGCAAAGTGGGCGTCCAGGATGTCGAGCTTGCCTGCCCGCCGCAGTTTTTTCAGCGTGAAATAGCTGCCCAGCGCCATGAACAGCCCATCCAGCTGTTTGAACGCACCCGGCACCGAAAAAAACCGGGGATGCAGCACATCGATGCCATGCTGACTTTCGTGACGCAATGCGGGCGGGCGAAAATGCGGCTTCCAGCGTCGCAGCAAGGATTGCCCCGGAAACCACGGCTGCGGCGACACTACCGTCAGTGGCAACACCTCGCCCACGCGGAACATGCGCTCACGAATGAACGGCCCCGCATTGGGTGTGCCAGCATGTGGAAACAGCGTGGAAAAAACGACAAGATGCGGTTTCATGGCAACAAGGTTTGGCGTTTGGCGTAGTCGTAGACGGCTTCATAGCGCGCTACACTGACCGCCCAGTTGCGTTCGGTTTCGACAAAACGACGACCATTGGCGGCCAATTGTGGCCAGCGCGCCGGTGCATTGAGCAAGCCCAATACCTTTGCCGCCAGATCGCCCGCATCGCCTGCGCGAAACAGCACACCCGTCTCGCCATCGCGAATCAGTTCCTTATGCCCGCCCACGTCCGATGCCACCAGAACCCGACCTTGGGCCATCGCTTCCAGTGGCTTGAGTGGCGTGACCAGTTCAGTCAGCCGCATGGACAGACGCGGATACACCAGCACGTCGACCAGTTCGTAATAACGCTGCACCTGATCATGCGGCACGCGCCCGCTGAACACCACCTTGTTCGCGATACCCAGTTGCGCGGCCTGTGCCTTGAGCGCCTCTTCCTGTGGCCCACCACCCACCAGCAACACACGCACATCGGGATTGCTTTGCAACATGAGCGGTAAGGCATCGAGCAGCAGGGTCAAGCCTTCGTAGGCGTAGAACGAGCCGAGAAAACCCAGCACCTGCTTGCCTGTCAGGCCGAGCTGCGCCTTGAGCGCGGCATCCGGCACGCCGCCCATGGTGAATTTTTCGATGTCCACCGCATTCGGTATGACGGTAATTTTTTCTGATGCCACTCCCTTGCGCGCCACCAGGTCGCTGCGCAGTCCTTCGCAAATGGTCGTCACCGCGTCAGCATGCTGCACCGCCCAGGTTTCCAGCGAGCGGCTGAGTCGATAACGCGGTCCCCATTCAGCACTGGTGCCGTGATCCACTGCCGCGTCTTCCCAGAAGGCGCGGATTTCGTACACCACCGGGATATTCAGCGCACGGCCAACACGGATGGCCGGCAGTGCGTTCAGCGCCGGCGAATGCGCATGCAACACATCGGGCTTCTCACGTTCCACCACTTCGCGCAGACGACGCTCGGTGGCATTCATCAATGCGATCATATTGAAAAACGGCAACCATGCACGCAGGCCGGTGACGGGTGGCGTACGGTAGAAATGCAGACCGTCCACCACTTCTTCGGATACCTTGCAGTTGATCTGTTTGGGGCTGGTGAGATGTTCCGTCTCCCAGCCGCGTTTACGCTGTTCGCGCAGTATCGCAGCGGTGCGAAAGGTGTAACCGGAGTGCAACGGGATGGAATGATCGAGGATATGCAGGATTTTCATCGTGCTGCCGCCTGAGCCATTTCAACGTGACCGGTACCGAGAGTTTCCTGATTGCGCAAAAATGCTTCAAACATCAGCACCGACCATAGTGCTGCGCCGTAATCGCGCCGCCCGCTGACATGCTGGTCGACCATTTCCTTGAGAAACGTCGCATTGAACAGACCAGTATCGAGCAGCCGCTGCGACAGTACAGCGCTCCGTAGTCGCTGCAGCAAGGGGCCGCGAAACCACTCGGACAAAGGAATCGAAAAACCCATTTTCTTGCGATACAGAATATCGTGCGGCAGATACGGCTGCATGGCATATTTGAGGATGTGCTTGCCCTCGGTCCCCTTGAGTTTCATATCCACCGGCAGGCCGGATACCCATTCCACCAGTTGATGGTCGAGCAGGGGCACGCGCACTTCCAGCGCATGCGCCATACTGGCCCGATCCACTTTGGTAAGAATATCACCGGGCAGATAGGTCTTCATGTCCAGGTACTGCACCCGCGACACTGCATCCCGGCCGGGATTATTGGCATCGTGTCGACGCAGCACTTCCACCGCCGAATAGCCTTGCAACTGGCATTTGAGCTTGTCCGAAAACAGTTGCGTGCGTAGCGCATTGCTGCACACCGAGACACCGTGGAAATAACCTTCAACGCTATCTCGCGCCATCGCCTCGAAAGTGGTCTTGGCGCGCAACACTTTCGGTGCCCAATCCGCTTTCGGGTAGGCGCGTCCCAGCATACCAAACAAAGGGCGACGCAATCCGAACGGCAATAGGCCGCGCATTTTTTCTTCATAGCCATGCCAGCGATAGCGCCGGTAACCGGCGAAATTCTCGTCGCCGCCATCACCGGACAACGCTACAGTCACATTCTTGCGCGCCAGTTCGCATACCCGGTAGGTCGGCATGGCGGAACTGTCCGCATACGGCTCATCATAGAGATGCGCCAGTTCGTCGATGAGGGAAAAATCATCGGCCTCGACCTGACCCACACGGTGTGCTGTCTGGTAACGTGAGGCCACCTGCTGTGCATATTCGGCTTCATTGTACTTGGGGTCGCCGAATGAAATCGAACAGGTATTGACCGGCGCACCGGACAAATCCGCCATCATTGCCACGATTGCCGAAGAGTCCACGCCGCCGGACAAAAATGCGCCCAATGGTACCTCTGCCACCATACGGATTTTTACGGCCTCGCGAATACGTGCCACGGTTTCTTCAGCCGCATCGTTTTCACTCATCGGTGGCAGCGGTACAAACGGGATGTCCCAGAACTGGCGTGGCTGGGGCAGGCTTTTGCCGCGTTGCAGGGTAAGCGTGTGACCCGGAGAAAGTTTGAGTGCCTGCCGATAGATGGTGCGCGGTTCAGGCACATAGCCATAACCAAAGTAATCTTCGATCGCAAACGGATCGAATTCGCGTTTGAACTCGGGATGGGCAGTAATGGTTTTCAGCTCCGAACCGAACACGAAGCAGCCGTTATCCAGCACAGCATAATAGAGTGGCTTCACGCCCATGCGGTCACGCGCCAGGAAAAAAGTCTGATGATTGCGATCCCACAACGCGAAAGCGAACATGCCGCGAAAATGTTCGACGCAGGCTTCACCCCATTCTTCCCAGGCATGCACAATGACTTCGGTATCGGAGCGCGTCCGGAAGGTATGACCCAGGCTCTGCAGCTGGGGAATCAGATCGACGAAATTGTAAATTTCGCCATTGAACACCACCACTACGCTGCCATCCTCATTAAACAGGGGCTGCTGACCGCTCGCGATATCAATGATCGACAGGCGCCGATGACCCAGCCCAAGGCCCGGTTCGATATGCAATCCGGCCTCATCCGGTCCGCGATGTGACTGGATATCGTTGATGTGCGACAGCAGCGCCCGGTCGATCGGACGCACACCCGTCAGGTCAAAAATTCCGGCAATTCCGCACATCGTCAATCTATCCTCAGTTAGCCGCCTTCTCCCGACGGTTCGTCATTATTGTCAGGTACGCAACACGTTGTCGTACACTCGTTCGTATGCCTGTGCCATCGACTCAAGGCTGAATTGACGCTCGATCTCCTGACGCGCAGCCTGGCCCTGGCGAGCCATCAGAGTCGGTTCATCCACATAGCTCAGCAAAGCGCGTGCCATCATTTCCACATCGCCGGCATTCACCAATTTTCCATTGCTGTCGGCATGAACCAATTCAACATTGCCGCCCACTGCGGTAGCGATTACCGGCAAGCCGCAGGCCTGCGCCTCAAGAATGGTGTTGGAAATACCCTCCCCCAACGACGGCAGCACGAATACGTCCATGGCGCGCATCAACGTCGCTATATCAGCACGTTCGCCGGGGAGCCACGCAAGTTCCAGAGCACCCGCTGCACGCAATATTTCCAGACAGGGGGCGCGGGCAATGCCATCGCCCACAATCACCAGGCGCGCCCGTTGACGTGCTTGCGGATGCAATTCCAATAAGCGCACAAAGGCACGCACCAGCGTCGGATAATCCTTCACTTCTGCCATGCGCCCCACACTGCCGAACACCACTGCATCAGCTGGCGCAAAACCGTCGGGCAGATCACTGCGTTGCCCTGCACGCGGGTGAAATTTCACACTGTCCACGCCGCTGTATATCTGAGTAATGCGGCTGGCCGGCACCCCCACCGTTGCTTGCAGCCATGTTTGCAAATCACGGCTGACGGTAATGTAATGCCCCACCAGCGGGCGAGCCGCGCGCCTCAACAGATTGTATTTTCGGTTGCTGCCATACAGATCAAATACGTCGCGCCCATGTTCGCCGTGAATACGCCGCCGCACACCCGCTGCAGCGGCGACGAACTGGCCTTCCAGTGCAGACAGGTTGCGCGTATGCACCAGGTCCGGCTGTAGCTCACGCAACTTGCGCCATAACTTTGCGTAGATGGAAACATCCCGCCCCGGCTGCTTGTGCAGCGCGTAAAACGGCACCGGCTGTGCCACCACACGTTTGGCAAAATCAGTGTAATTCGTCAGGCATACCACTGCATGACGATATTTTTTCGAAGGCAGCGTATTGAGTATATTGACCATGCCATTTTCCATCCCGCCCACGGCAAAGTGATGCACGACATGGACGATGAGCGGGGCCTCCCTCGCAGCGCTCAAGGCCGGGAAACTTGCCTGAGGCTGGCAGCGATGGACGGCTGCATGTCGCGCATGAATTCACGCAATACCGGTTGCGCCTGGACCAAATCTTTTGTAGAAGGCGTGGCAATCACAATGACAGCACCGTCATCACGTTTGCCAACGATTCTTTCGCTGGCCAGCAGCAACTTGGCGAGATAATCATTGGTGGTATCGCGTCCGGCCAGTTGATTCCAGCGCCATACCAGCAGGCTCTGTTTTACTGAATGCAGTTTGGCCTGGATCACTTTAGCGGGTTGCGGACCAGCCTTGGGTGCGACTATGGATTCACCCATGTTGGCCCATTCCGTATCTTTCTGCCGGATCATGTAATTCTGGCTGGTAATCTGCTCCGCTCCCTGACGCTGGGTACTGTAATAAGCCAGATACAGCATGATCTGCTGTTTGCCTTTACGGTAATACATGGCATGTTCGGCATCGGGCCCAACATAATGCGGATGCCAGTCGGTAAAGGGTGCAGCTTCCAGCGTCCAGCCATTGGCCGGGGCGGGTGGTGCAATCTGCAATCCCTGCGGCAACACGACCTTCCCATCCAGCCACGCTGCATAGGCATAGCCGGTGAGGGCCACAGCAATGCTCAGGATCGCTGCCAATGCGACCCGGCTTAACGAAGCAGCCGGTGCATCCTGTGCCAATATCTGTGGCGAGGGGACGATCGATTTTTCATCCTCGCGCCAGAAACCGCCGATCCAGAACAGCAACAACATCACCACACCGAAAAATACCCAGCCATAGATCAAATGGTCGAAGCCCAGCGCCAGCTTCATGTCGGACAGCACCGCGATCATCACGATCATATAGGCACGCAAGCCATTGGCGATCACCGGCACAATGAGCGCTGCGATGGCAAACATGACGCGTCGGGTATTGCTGCGATAAGTGAGATAGGCGTACAGCGTGCCCAACGTAAAGGACGCAATCAGATACCTTAATCCACTGCAGCCTTCCACCACCGACCATTGCCCTGTGGGCGTAGTGAAAAACGTACCTTCCTGATACACAGGCATGCCGGTTAACTGCAAGGCCTTGACTGTAAAATTGGCGGTAAAGATCATCAAATGCGGAATAAGCGCCTCGCCCATGGGCACTGCAAACAGCAGGAAAGTCAGCGGGAATGCCATGGCCCGCACGGCACGCGTGCCGAGTATGGTCCATACGGCCGTTGGCAGCATCGCCACCAGCATGAGTTGCTCGCCTACCAATACGCCGCCGCTGTGAGCGAACAGCCAGCCCGCCGATAACAGCAGCAACAGGATCAGGCCACGCCATTCCGGCTGATAGGCCAGACAAGCCAACTCGCTGCGCCGGCGCCAGATCAGCCACGCGCTGATTGGGAAAATCAGGAATCCATGCGTGTAGGTTTCCGAACGTTCCC
>JBDSHM010000485.1:0-4012 GCA_039918495.1 Sulfuriferula sp.
AAGGATATCCGGGTTGAGGGCATCCAACGTACCGAAGCCGGCACCGTGTTCAGCTATTTGCCGGTCAAAGTCGGCGAGACGATGGATGACGAAAAGGCCTCGGCTGCGATCAAGGCATTATTTGCCACCGGTTTTTTCAAAGACGTACGACTGGAACAGCAGGGTAATGTGCTCATCGTGGTGGTGGAAGAACGTCCGGCCATATCCAAGGTCGAGTTGATCGGTAATAAGGAATTTTCCAAGGAACAGCTCCTGACCGGTCTGAAACAGGCTGGGCTAACCGAGGGCCGGATTTTCGATAAATCGATTCTGGATCGCGCCGAACAGGAAATCAAACGCCTGTATTTCAGCAAAGGTAAATACGCTGTACAAATCGAAACGACGGTCACTCCGCAGGAGCGCAATCGCGTCGCAATCACTTTCAATATCCAGGATGGCGATGTTGCCAAGATCAGGCAGATCAATATTGTTGGCAACCATGCCTTCAAAGAAAAGCAGCTGCTGGATGAGATTAGCGAGCAAACTCCCGGCTGGTTCAGCTGGTATACCAAGAGTGATCAATATTCCAAGCAAAAGCTGGCAGCCGACTTGGAAACGCTCAAATCGTTTTACCTGAACCGTGGTTATCTGGAATTCAATGTGGACTCCACTCAGGTGTCGATTTCACCGGACAAGAAAGATATCTACATCACCATCAACATTACTGAAGGTGACCAATATACAGTTTCCAGCGTCAAGCTGGCGGGTGAAACGGTGGTGCCACCGGCAGAACTTGAAAAGCTGATCATGGTAAAACCGGGTGAAGTATTTTCGCGTGAAAAATTGACCGAAACCGCGAAAAAAATCAGCGATCGATTGGGCAATGACGGTTACGCATTCGCCAACGTCAACGCAGTGCCGGATGTAGACAGGAAGAAACATCAGGTAGCATTCACTTTTTATGTGGATAGCGGCCGCCGCGTTTACATCAACCGTATCAATGTGACCGGTAATACCCGCACTAAAGACGAAGTGGTACGGCGTGAATTCCGGCAAATGGAAGGCTCATTGTATCAAGCCGATAAAATCAAGCGTTCACGCGAACGGGTTGAACGCCTCGGTTATTTTAATAATGGCGTTAGTCTTACCACGCCCGCTGTGGCCGGCACCACCGATCAAGTCGATATCGACCTCGGTGTGACGGAAAAAGCCACGGGCAGCATCATGGTCGGTGCAGGGTTTTCGTCTTCCGAAGGCCTGATTCTGTCGGGCTCAATCTCGCAAAACAACCTGTTCGGTACAGGCAATCAATTGTCCCTGCAGATCAACAGCGGCAAGATCAACAAGGTCTATTCGGTATCCTATACCAACCCTTATTTCACACAGGATGGCCTGAGTCTGGGTTACGACTTGTATCGGCGCGATATTAATACCACCTCGCTGAGTAGCGTGGCCACCTATCAGAACTCGACCAAAGGGGTGGGGGTACGCCTGGGCATCCCGCTGAATGAAAAAGACAGCATCAACCTGGGCCTGGCGTACGAGCGCTTTGACCTGACGGTAGATAGTAATAGTCCCCAGCAGTACCAGGATTTCGTCAAGCAGTTCGGCAGCAGCAACGACACCATTCGCGCTGATCTGGGATGGGCGCGCGATAGCCGGGATAGTCTGACGTATCCGACTCAAGGCATGCTGCAACGTGTCTACGGTGAGGTGGGTATACCGCCAGGCAGTCTTGAATACTACAAACTGTCCTATCAGCAGCAGTGGTTCAAACCATTGAGCAAGAACTTTACCCTGATGTTGAATGGCGAAATTGGTTTTGGCAATGGTTACGCAGGTAAACCGCTACCATTCTTCAAGAATTTCTATGCGGGTGGTGTGAGTTCGGTGCGCGGTTACGATACATCTACCTTGGGGCCAAAAATCAAAGACCCAAATAATGGTGTGGTCGCTGCCGGTGGCAACAAACGCCTTGTAGGCAATGCGGAACTGTTTTTCCCAATGCCCGGCCTGAAGGATGACCACTCGGTGCGCATGAGCGTGTTTGTTGATGCGGGTGCTACATTTGGTCCTGGTGATCCAACGGTGGGTACATCCTCGACAAATTTCAATTTCAAGGATTTGCGCTATTCGACCGGCTTGGCATTGAGCTGGATTTCACCGGTGGGACCACTCAAGTTCAGTCTAGCCAAGCCCCTGAACCCTAAGTTAAATGACCGGACGCAGGTATTCCAGTTTACGTTGGGCACGGTGTTTTAAGGAGCCAAAAAGTGAACAAGATTTTGACGGCAATTATATTGTTTGCTGGGGTAATGACGGCCGGGGTTGCTTCAGCCGATATTAAAATCGGTTTTGTGAATACCGAGCGTGTATTTCGTGAGGCACCGATTGCCCTGCAGGCACAAAAAAGACTGGAAAAGGAATTTGCTCCGCGCGAAGCCGCATTGCAAAAAATGGCTAAGCAGGCTCGTGATTTGCAAGTGCAGCTGGAGAAGGATGGGGCCATCCAGTCTGATACAGAGCGGCGCAGCAAAGAACGCGATCTGGCTAATCTGAATCGCGATTACCAACGCACCTTGCGTGAATTTCGTGAGGATCTAAACGTGCGTCGCAATGAGGAACTTTCCAAGGTTCAGGATCGTGCGCGTAAGGCAATTCATGCTTACGGCGAGGCCGAAAAATACGATGTCATACTCGAAGAGGCTGTCTATTTCAGCCCGAAAATCGACATCACGGACAAAATCATTCGCGCGCTAAGCGACAAGTAATCCTGATTGAACGCCCTATGCCGGACGTGTCCTACACATTGGCAGAAATCGTTGAACGCCTGGGGGGCGAAGTGCAGGGCGATGCGCGCACACGCGTAAGCCAGATTGCGACATTGAGTAGCGCCCAGCCCCACCAAATCAGCTTTCTCGCCAATTTGAAATACCGTAGTCAGCTGGCCGAGTCTGCCGCAGGTGCATTCATAATCGGACGTGATGCAGCTGAAACCACTACCAAGCCGTGCATCATTGCAGACAATCCTTACACATACTTTGCCCGTGTCTCAGCGCTGTTTAACCCGCCGCATGCCGCTGTGCCGGGTGTGCATTCCTCGGCGGTCGTACATCCAGAGGCGTTTATCGCAGCGGACGCCAGTATCGGTGCCAATGCGGTGGTGGAACAAGGGGCAAAAATCGGTGCGGGCAGTATTGTCGGCGCCGGTAGCGTGGTGGGCCGGGACTGTATCATCGGCAGCGCCTGTTTACTGTATGCCAATGTCAGCGTGTATCACGGCAGTTTAATAGGGGATCGCGTTATTTTACACTCGGGTTGCGTGATTGGTTCCGATGGCTTTGGTCTTGCACCCGATGACGGGCGCTGGTTGAAAATTCCCCAGATCGGGCGCGTGATCATCGGTGACGACGTGGAAATCGGTGCCAATACGACGGTCGATCGCGGCGCGCTGGATGATACGGTGATTGAGGAAGGCGTCAAACTCGACAATCAGATTCAAATTGCACACAACGTACGCATTGGTGCACATACCGCGATAGCTGCTTGCACGGGGATTGCCGGCAGCGCAAAAATTGGTGCGCACTGTACCATCGCGGGTGCGGCAATGATTTTTGGTCATATCGAGATCGCTGACCGGGTGAATATTTCGACCAATACGCTGATTACCAAGTCTTTGACACAGGCCGGCACCTATACCTCAGCGCTGCCCTTTTCGGAACATGGCGAGTGGCTGAAAAATGCGGTGCAGATGCGCCACCTGGACAGCATGGCCAAGCGTATTCGCGCGCTGGAAAAAAAGCTTGTCGAACTGGAGAAAAACCAACATGAGTAGTATGGACATTAACGAGATCATGGCATATCTGCCGCACCGGTTTCCCTTTTTGTTGGTTGACCGGGTGATTTCTCTGGAGCCAGGGAAAAGTATCGTTGCCCTCAAAAATGTAAGCATGAACGAGCCGTTTTTTCCAGGCCATTTCCCCAAACATCCGGTCATGCCTGGTGTGCTGATTCTGGAGGCGCTGGCGCAGGC
>JBDSHM010000486.1:0-4255 GCA_039918495.1 Sulfuriferula sp.
CTTCCAGCCATGGCTCCATCTTCCACTTTTTTCTTGTCCGGGCTATCACACACCACCTGCGCCGTCGCCCAGATCAACGGCAAACGTCCGGAGATCATTCCTCTTAAAGGTTCTCCCGACGCGATTCGCTTCACATAATCCATTCCGTCTGCCTGAGATTTCTTTTTCACATCAGCCATTATTGCGTGACGCTGATTCAATTTTGCGGCGGATATCTTTCCGCCTGTAAGTGTCTGTGACGGTATTGCCAGCACGCTATTCCAGTACTCATCGAAAGTGGCGGAGAGCTTCTGCACGATAAGACCGGCGGCAAAAACATCGTCGTCGGCAAACTGGGACTCGGGGTCGATCTGGAAATATTGATCGCCGATATTGCGACCGCCGATAAGGGCGATTGAATTATCCACAACCAGCAATTTATTGTGCATCCTGTAATCAAGGCGTGACGCGTTCAGCGCAAATTCCATGGCACGTAATAACGTGCTATGGCCGCGATAGGCAAACGGATTGAAAATACGAATCTCCACTGAGCGGTAGGCCGCCAGCTCGGCAATCTGCTCATCGCCAGCTACCGTTTGTCCATCATCTACAAGAATGCGCACACGTACTCCACATTTGGCAGCGCGTATTACGGCTTCACTGAGCAGCCGTCCCGTATCATCACCGCGAAAAATGAAATATTGCAGATCAAGCGTACGTTCCGCTGCATTGATCATTTGCATTCTGGTCAAAAATCCGTCGGTGCCTACGGCGAGAATGCGAAATCCGGAATTGCCTTTATGCTGGGTTGATTGTTGGATGAATTGACTACCAAGACGGGTCGCTTCGGGATGTGCGAGTGCCGAAGAAGCATGTTTCGGAAAGTTGGCACCGGGCGGAAGCGACGCACATCCATTCAGAAATAGCGCGAACAAAATCATCAGCAAAAAGTTAAAGTGGCCCACCCTTCCCTGGTCTTTCCGGGATAGTCCCATTTTCAACTCCTTGTGCGGTTAGGCGATATCTTCTCGCCTGATGAAACTTCTTATTAAGATAATCTTTGCAGGGAGATTAGTATTTTGATTCGAGAGATTCTGTACGCTATCGAACAAAACTCGGCACTATCCTGAGAGTGCATAGCGTGGATAACGAATGGAGCGGTAGGTGTAGGTAATGGCTGGTTTCGAGTTATTTCCAGGCCTGCGCAGCCTATGCCAGCCATCCGTGTCACGTGCAATGCTTATTCACTGAGAACCGGCGGACTGCCCAGCGCAGGGATCGTTCTCTCTCCCCATCCCCCGCCCAGCGCCTGAATCAGCAACACGCTGGCCGTCAGGCGGCGACCCAGTAAAGCGAGTTCAGCATTTTGCGCATTGCTGGCTGTAGCTTGTGCAGTAATCACATTCAGATAGGGCACCATTCCGGCTTTGTACTGGTTTTCCGCAAAACGCAGCGAAGTTTCGGCAGCTTGCGCATTTTGCCGCTGCAACCCCGCTTCATCGGTCAGGATGCGTTGCGCCGCCAGATTATCTTCAGCTTGCTGGAACGCAGTGAGCACGCTCTGCCGGTAAGTGGCGACTGTCTGCCGGTAACCTGCCTCCGCGCTGGTGATTTGTGCGCTGCGTGCGCCACCGTCGAAAATCGTGGCGGCAAGCGTGGGGCCAAGCGACCAGAACAGGCTCGGCGCACTGAACAGATCGGCCAGCCGTGAAACCCGGCTACCCGTCTGTGCCGACAGTGTCAATGATGGGAACCAGGCAGTCTGCGCCACGCCAATCTGGGCATTGGCCTGGGCCACCTTGCGCTCGGCTGTCGCCAGATCGGGGCGACGCTGTAACAGTTGTGCCGGCACCCCGGCCGGAATCTCGGGTACAGCAGGGCTCGTCGCCACCGCCACCAGGTTGAATTGGCTGGGCGGCACACCCACCAGAACCGCAATCGCATGCTGCTGCTGGGCGCGAGTGACGCCCAGATCCGTGTAGGTCACCTGCGCACCCAACAGTTGGGTACGCGCCAGCGCCACATCGGCAGCCGAAACAACGCCGGCACGATAGCGGTTTTCGGTCAGCTGCAAGGCCTTTTGATACGCCGCCACGGTTTCCCCGGCGAGACGAATTTGCGCATCGGTCACGCGCAATTGCAGATAGGTTTGCGCCAGTGTGGCTTGCAGTGAAAGCTGGGTGGATTGCAGCGTGGCGGCGCTTGCCTGCGCTGAAGCTTCACTGGCAGCGACTTGCTGACGTACCTGACCCCACAGATCGGGTACCCAGCTTGCTGTCAGTCCCGCGCTATAAATATTGATCGGCACCGATTGCGAACTGGTTTGTCCGGATGCGTTAATGGTGCCGCTTTTCGACCGGCTGGCGGCCGCATTCACACCCACGGTCGGATAAAATTGCGCACGGCTGACGGCCGTCAGCGCCATCGCCTGATCATAGGTAGCCAGCGCAGCCTGCAAGCTTTGGTTGGCTTGCGCGACCTGTTGCTCCAGCCCATCGAGCACCGGGTCGTTATATACCAGCCACCATGCGCCATGCGCTGCGGCATCCTGCGGACTAACCGGTATCCAGCCTTGATCTTCGGTAAAGGCTGCCGGCACGTTGAGCTTGACCGGCGGCTCCGGAGGCGTGGTGCTGCAAGCGGCCAAACCAATACACAGCAAGCTCACCAGCCCTAGGCGGTACGGATTTGCACGACGAAAAAAACCGGCAGGATGCATAGTCATGATCAGCATTCAAATAGATAAGGTACGAGGAAAAATCCGCCGCCAGCGGCGCTGGCTCCATAGCCGCAGACGGTCGAGCTCCAGATAAATCACCGGGGTCGTATACAGGGTCAGCAATTGACTGAAAATCAGTCCGCCTGCAATCGAGATACCCAGCGGCTGACGCAGCTCAGCGCCATTGCCGGTGATGAAGGCCAGCGGCAGCGCAGTAAACAGCGCTGCCAGCGTCGTCATCAGAATCGGACGCAAGCGCATGGTAGCGGCGAGGCGAATGGCTTCGCGTGGATCCAGACCCTGTTCACGTTCGGCCTGCAGCGCAAAATCGATCATTAAAATGGCGTTTTTCTTGACTATACCAATCAGCAGAAACACCCCGATCAATGCAATGATACTGAACTCGGTACCGGCAAGCATCAGGGCCAGCACCGCACCCACGCCAGCCGACGGCAACGTGGACAGGATAGTCAGCGGGTGGATGGCGCTTTCATAAAGCATACCCAGCACGATATAGATGGCCAATACGGCTGCCATCAAATATAGCGGCTGATTTTTCAGCGTATCGGAGAAGAGTTGCGCAGTACCCTGAAACCCGCCATGGATTTCATTGGGCAGGCCGATTTCTGCCATGGTCTGGTCGATTTTTGCCTGCGCCTGCGACAGCGAGACGCCCTTGTCGAGATTGAACGAAATGGTCGATGCAGCAAACAGGCCCTGGTGGTTGACTGTCAGGGGCGTGTTGCCCAACTCATAGTGAGCCAATGCGGAAAGCGGCACGCGCTGGCCTGCCGTATTGATCACATAAATATCATTCAGCGCTGTCTGATGTTGCTGATATTGCGGGGCAGCTTCCATCACTACACGGTATTGATTCAGCGGTGCGTAAATAGTCGATACCAGACGCTGGCCGAAGGCATCGTTCAATGTCTGGTCGATCGTGCTCACCGGAACACCGTAACGGGCGGCAGCCGCCCGGTCGATGACCAGTTTCAGTTGCAATCCGCTGCTTTGCTGATCGGTATCGACGTCGCTGAGTCCGTTAATGTTGCGGAATGCCGCCAGTATTTTGGGCTCCCACAGGCGCAGTGCATCAAGGTCACTGGCCTGCAGCGTGTATTCATACAGCCCGGTCGACGGTCTCCCTCCGGCGCGGATGTCCTGTACCGGAAACATCGACACCTGAACGCCGGCCACCCGCGACAAACTCTTGCGCATTTGCTTCATCAGCGTCATCACGTCCGCACGCTGGTTATCCGGCTTCAAAGTCAGATACATGTTGGCCGAGTTGCTGGAGCCGCCGCCGGTAAATGCCACCACGTTTTCCACACCCGGATTTTTGCGCACAATGGCGACGATGCGCGTGAGTTTGGTGCTCATATCCTGAAACGATACCGATTGATCCGCCTGCACCCTGGCAATCAGCAAACCCGTATCCTGGGTCGGAAAAAACCCTTTGGGTACGATGTTGTACAGATACACATTGAGCCCAATGGTGGAAAAAAATACCAGCAGCATCAATCCGGGATGTGCCAGCGCCCAGTTCAGGCTGCTCGC
>JBDSHM010000487.1:0-2171 GCA_039918495.1 Sulfuriferula sp.
CGGAAAACCTGCAAATGGGATTGGCCGGCCTGCCAGCAGTTCTCCGAGCAGCTTGTCCGGATCAGCCTGATCGTGAAGATAGGCGTTGCGCCACTGGCCGATGGTCCATCCCATCGTCGGTATCGCGGATACTTTTATATGCGTGTTTTGATGAGACATGGCAATTGATTGATTCAATATTAATTGATTAAATAGACAGATAGCTGCGCACGTTGTCTGTATCCATGCTGTCCCCTGCCCCGCGTTTGATAATTTCCCCGCGCACCATGACCAGATACTGATCCGCCAGATCGCGGGCAAAATCGTAATATTGCTCGACGAGCAAAATTGCCATCTCCCCTTCACCGGATAAACGCCGGATAGCGCGCTCGATGTCCTTGATGATTGAGGGCTGTATACCCTCAGTGGGTTCATCCAGAATCAATAGTTTCGGGCGCATGGCAAGTGCGCGGCCAATCGATAGTTGTTGTTGCTGTCCACCGGACAGATCGCCGCCCCGCCGGTGCAACATGTCTTTCAATACCGGGAACAATTCAAAAATGAGAGGCGGCAATTTTTCCCGGGCTGGCAGGCCGGCCAATCCCATTTGCAGGTTTTCCGCTACCGTCAAACGCGGAAATATCTCGCGTCCCTGCGGTACATAACCAATGCCGAGCCGGGCACGAGCGTGCGACGAAAGACGCGTAATCTCGGTTCCGGCAAACTGGATATGCCCGGAGCGCGCCGGCAACAAGCCCATCAGGCATTTCAGCAGCGTGGTTTTTCCCACCCCATTGCGACCCAGAAGACAGGTGACACGCCCCGCTTCCAGCGTAAACCCGACATCTCGCAGAATGTGCGAACCGCCATAGTATTGATTGAGTTGCTCGACTTTAAACATTAGCGTCCCAGATAAACCTCGATCACACGTTCGTCGTTTTGCACCTGATCCAGACTGCCCTCGGCCAGCACGCTGCCTTCATGCAGCACCGTCACTCTTTTGGCGATCTGCGCGATGAACGCCATATCATGCTCAACAACCATGAGCGAGTGTTTACCTGCCAGTGACAGGAACAGTTCGGCAGTCCGGTCGGTTTCTTCATCGGTCATGCCTGCCACCGGTTCATCCAGCAACAGCAATTTGGGACGCTGGATCAGCAACATGCCGATTTCCAGCCATTGCTTCTGCCCGTGCGAGAGCAGTCCGGCGGGTCGATCGGCACTATCCTGCAAGCGAATCAGCTTGAGCGTGTCGGCGATGCGATCACGTGCTTCGCTATCCAGTCTGGCAAACAGCGTCGCCCACACACTGCGGTCTGCCTGCATGGCCAGCTCCAGATTTTCGAACACGCTGTGCTGCTCGAACACGGTCGGCTTCTGGAATTTTCGGCCTATGCCGCTCTGGACAATCTTCGCCTCATTCATTTTGGTCAGATCCATGGTCTGGCCGAAAAATGCGGTGCCGCTATCGGCGCGGGTCTTGCCGGTGATCACGTCCATCATGGTGGTCTTGCCGGCGCCATTGGGCCCGATGATGCAACGCAGCTCACCATTGTCGATGGTCAGGCTGAGTTGATTGAGTGCCCGGAAACCATCAAAGCTGACAGTGATATCGTCCAGGTACAACACCGGGCCATGACTGGCATCCAGCTCACCCGGCTGCACAAAGTGGGCAAGCCCGGTCAATGCTCCGCCATCCGTCTCGTTGTTTTCAGTGACCGAGTTATTCATTTCGAGCCACCGCTTATTTTGCGTCGCAACGCACTGAGCAACCCCATCAACCCGTGCGGTAGATAAAGCGTGACGACAATGAAAATACCGCCCAGGAAAAACAGCCAGTAGTTTGGAAAACTAACCGTGAAATAGCTTTTTGCGGCATTCACCAGTACCGCGCCGAGGATCGGACCAATCAAGGTGGCACGCCCGCCCACCGCAGTCCAGATGGCAATTTCAATCGAGTTTGCCGGCGCCATTTCACTCGGATTGATAATGCCGACCTGGGGTACATAGAGCGCTCCGGCGATGCCGCACAGAACGGCCGACAACGTCCAGATGAAGAGTTTGTAACTGACCGGGTTATAACCGCAAAACATGACCCGCGATTCGGCATCGCGGATGGCGGCGAGTACACGACCATATTTGGAAGTGACGATATAACGCCCCAGCAGCAATGCGCCGAGCAATACCAATCC
>JBDSHM010000488.1:0-6580 GCA_039918495.1 Sulfuriferula sp.
GATTCCTCGTCGGTGCGAACACGGAAAGATGGATCCTCCTGCGCCAGACGATTCAGCGCCATGCCCATTTTCTCTTGGTCGGCCTTGGTCTTTGGCTCTACTGCAACGTGAATCACCGGCTCCGGGAATATCATACGTTCCAAAATGATAGTCTTGTTCAGATCACACAAGGTATCACCCGTCGTTGCCTCTTTCAGGCCCACCGCCGCTGCTATGTCACCGGCATGCACTTCCTTGATTTCAGCACGCTGGTTCGCGTGCATCTGCAAAATGCGGCCAATGCGTTCTTTTTTGCCCTTGATGGAGTTGTATATCGTATCCCCCGATTTCATGGTACCGGAGTAAACCCGGAAGAAAATCAGCTGGCCGACAAAAGGGTCCGTCATGATCTTGAATGCCAAGGCCGAGAACGGCTCGTCATCCGATACTTTGCGCTCGCCTTGCTCGCCATTTTCAAGCTCACCTTTGACGGGCGGGATATCCAACGGTGAAGGCAAGTAATCGATAACCGCATCGAGCATGGCCTGCACGCCTTTGTTTTTGAATGCAGAGCCGCACAACATCGGCATGATCTCGCTGGCAATCGTACGTATACGAAGCGCGCCCTTGATTTCAGCTGCGCTCAAGTCGCCTTCTTCAAGGTACTTGTTCATCAGCTCTTCGGACGCCTCGGCTGCAGCTTCCACCATTTTTTCGCGCCAGGAATCGCACTCAGCCTTCATATGGTCAGGGATTTCGCGCTCGTCAAACTTCATGCCCTGAGTAGAATCATCCCAGTAAATGGCTTTCATCTTGACCAGATCGACTACGCCCTCGAATTTCTCTTCAGCTCCGATAGGCAATTGAATAGGCACTACGTTTGCCTTCAAACGCAAACGCATCTGCTCATAGACCTTCAGGAAATTAGCTCCAGTACGGTCCATTTTGTTGACAAATGCCAGACGCGGTACGCCGTATTTATTAGCCTGGCGCCACACCGTCTCGGACTGAGGCTGCACACCACCGACCGCGCAATAAACCATGCAGGCACCATCCAGCACACGCATTGAGCGCTCAACCTCAATGGTGAAATCCACGTGCCCAGGCGTATCAATAATGTTGATGTGGTGCTCCGGATAATTGTTCTCCATACCCTTCCAGAAGCATGTAGTCGCAGCGGAAGTAATCGTGATACCCCGCTCCTGCTCCTGCTCCATCCAGTCCATGGTCGCAGCACCGTCATGCACTTCACCGATCTTGTGCGACACACCCGTGTAATACAGGATGCGTTCCGTGGTCGTGGTTTTGCCCGCATCAATATGCGCGCTGATTCCGATATTGCGATAACGTTCTAGAGGAGTTTTGCGAGCCACTTTAATTACTACCCAGTTAGTGCCGGCGCCAAGCGCCTAGCCATTAATATTAGAAACCTTAGAAACGGAAATGCGAGAACGCCTTGTTGGCTTCTGCCATACGGTGCACTTCATCACGCTTCTTCATTGCGCCGCCGCGCCCTTCGGCCGCATCCATCAACTCTCCTGCCAGCCTGAAGCCCATGGACTTTTCTCCGCGCTTACGAGCGGCCTCTTTCAGCCAGCGCATCGCCAATGCGGAACGGCGTGCCGGACGCACTTCAACCGGCACCTGATAGTTGGCACCGCCAACACGCCTGCTTTTCACCTCAACTACCGGGCGAATATTCGACAACGCCAGCGTGAAGATTTCCAGCGGGTCTTTACCGCTTTTTTGGCTGATCTGTGCGAATGCGCCGTAAATAATCCGCTCGGCAACAGACTTCTTCCCACTTGACATCAGCACGTTAACAAACTTGGCCACATCCTGGCTGGCAAACTTCGGATCAGGCAATATGTCGCGCTTGGGAACTTCTCTACGTCTTGGCATGGCTTACCTCAATATTGAATACAAATTTTCAGTGCTGAACTTGTTGGCGCGCGTCGCGCCCTTCGCAACCCAGCACCAAAAATGCAAATCCCTTAGGCTTTCTTGGGACGCTTGGCGCCGTATTTGGAGCGGCTCTGTTTACGATCTTTAACACCCGCCGTATCCAGACTGCCGCGCACAGTGTGGTAACGCACACCCGGCAAATCCTTGACACGACCACCGCGAATCAGCACAACCGAGTGCTCCTGCAGGTTATGACCTTCACCACCAATATAGCTACTGACTTCGAAACCATTGGTAAGACGAACACGGGCAACTTTACGCAGAGCAGAGTTAGGCTTTTTAGGCGTAGTAGTATAGACACGGGTACATACGCCGCGCTTTTGTGGACAAGCTTCCAGCGCTGGCACCTTGCTTTTGACTCGCTTGGCGACGCGGGGTTTGCGCACTAATTGATTGATTGTTGGCATGCTATTTCGTTTCCCAAGTATGGTTGTTCCGCTTTCGACCCTGATTTGGGTCGCTTTAAACAACGGGGACGGCATTACGCCGTCCCGTCAAAGCTGTCCGGCTGAGCAAAATTTACAGACCGGTAAAAAAGACGGTGGATTCTATTGGCTTATGACCAAATTGTCAAGCCACCTGCTCGCTACCCGCTGCGCTATCTTCGTCTTCAGTAAAACCGACATCCGAACCCATATCCTCGCCCAGTTTCTGACGACGACGAGTAGTGTGATAAGCCAGTCCCGTGCCGGCAGGAATCAGGCGACCCACAATAACGTTTTCTTTGAGTCCGCGCAGATCGTCTTTCTTGCCCATAATTGCGGCTTCTGTCAGCACACGCGTCGTTTCCTGGAACGATGCTGCAGATATGAACGAATCCGTTGACAGCGACGCCTTGGTAATACCCAGCAGCACATAAGTGAAAATAGCCGGTTGTTTGCCTTCTGCCTCCACGCGCTCGTTTTCAGCCAGTAATTCTGCACGCTCTACTTGCTCGCCCTGAATAAAGCGGGTATCACCAGCATCGGCCACATTTACGCGACGCAACATTTGCCGAACAATCACTTCGATGTGCTTATCGTTGATTTTTACCCCCTGCAGGCGGTATACATCCTGAACTTCGTCAGTTATGTAACGTGACAAGGCCTCTACACCCTTCAAACCCAGAATGTCATGCGGATCAACCGGACCATCCACAATCATCTCGCCTTTGTTGACGACCTGGCCGTCATGTGCGGTGACATGTTTTTCTTTCGAAATCAGATATTCATGCGCAACACCATCAAAATCGGTAATAACCAGACGCTGTTTACCCTTGGTATCCTTACCGAACGAGACGGTGCCGGTGACAGCAGCCAGTACACCCGCGTCTTTTGGCGAACGCGCCTCGAACAACTCAGCCACACGTGGCAGACCGCCGGTAATATCACGGGTTTTTGATGTTTCCTGTGGAATACGCGCCAGCACTTCGCCGACACCCACGTCCTGACCATCTTTCACAGTAATAATGGAGCTGATCTGGAAAGTGATATTGACCGGTGTTTCAGTACCAGTCATTTTCACTTCATTGCCTTTGGCATCAAGCAGCTTGACTTGTGGACGCAGGCCTTTGACAGCGGCACCTACACGTCGTTTTGGGTCAATTACAACCAGTGCGGACAAACCTGTCACATCATCAATCTGCTTGGCAACCGTAGAGCCTTCCTCAACGTTTTCGAAACGCACACGTCCGGCATATTCGGTAATAATGGGACGCGTATGCGGATCCCAAGTGGCCAGTATCTGCCCAGCCTTGGCCTTGGCCCCATCCTGAACGCTGAGGAACGCTCCATAGGGCACCTTGTGGCGCTCACGCTCGCGACCATTGTCGCCCATGATAATAATTTCGCCACTACGCGCTATCGCGATCATTTCGCCTTTGGCACTGGTTACATAACGCATTGCCGGGCTGTAATTCACGATACCTGCCGATTTGCACTCCAGCTGACTGGCCACTGCAGCACGCGATGCTGCACCACCAATGTGGAATGTACGCATTGTGAGCTGTGTACCGGGTTCACCGATGGACTGTGCCGCAATCACGCCGACAGCTTCACCTACATTCACCAGATGACCGCGTCCCAGATCACGACCATAACACTTGGCACATAGACCATAGCGCGTATCACAAGTCAGTGCAGTACGCACCTTCACCTCGTCGACACCCAGCGCTTCGATACGCTCTACGGCATCTTCATCCAGCAGCGTACCGACATCGATGACGGTTTCACCCGTCTCCGGATGAATCACATCCAGTACAGTCACTCGACCCAGAACACGTTCGCGCAACGGCTCGATGACCTCACCGCCCTCGACAAGCGCCTTCAGCACCAGACCTTCTCGCGTACCGCAATCATCTTCGATCACCACCAGATCCTGGGTCACGTCCACCAAGCGACGGGTCAGATAGCCGGAGTTGGCCGTTTTCAGCGCCGTATCGGCCAGACCTTTACGTGCGCCGTGGGTAGAGATGAAGTACTGCAACACGTTGAGGCCTTCGCGGAAGTTCGCGGTAATCGGCGTCTCGATAATGGATCCATCCGGCTTGGCCATCAAGCCACGCATACCCGCCAACTGGCGAATCTGTGCAGCTGAACCGCGCGCGCCTGAGTCGGCCATCATGTAAATGGCGTTGAATGATTCCTGCGTTGTTTCCACACCATCGCGGGTAGTCACCGGTTCGCTGCCCAGCTGCGTCATCATGGCCTTGGCTACCTGATCGCCGGCACGGCCCCAGATATCCACCACCTTGTTATAGCGCTCGCCCTGCGTTACCAGACCGGAGGTATATTGTGCCTCGATTTCCTGCACTTCCTTTTCGGAAGCGCTGATGATGGCCTGCTTCTGCGTCGGTACCAGCATGTCATCCACGCAAATCGACATGCCGCCGCGTGTTGCGTAAGTGAAGCCGGTATACATCAGTTTGTCGGCAAAAATCACCGTCTGACGCAAACCGCAACGACGGAAACTGGCATTGATCAGCTTGGAAATTTCTTTCTTCTTGAGTATCTTGTTGACGTGGGTAAACGACAAGCCAATTGGCAAAATTTCGGATAGCAACGAACGTCCCACAGTGGTTTCGTAACGGGTAATTTTTTCCGCATGCTCGCCCTGCTCGTCGTAGTATGCCTCCTTGATACGCACGGTTACCTTGGCGTTCAGCTCCACCTGACGCGACTCGTAGGCGCGCGATACTTCGTCCACATCGGCAAACTTCATGCCTTCGCCACGCGCATTCACACGCTCACGGGTCATGTAGTACAGACCCAAAACAATATCCTGCGACGGCACAATAATCGGCTCGCCGTTGGCAGGTGACAGCACGTTGTTGGAAGCCAGCATCAAGGTGCGACACTCCATCTGCGCTTCCAGCGAGAGTGGTACGTGCACCGCCATCTGGTCACCGTCAAAGTCGGCGTTAAACGCGGCGCAGACCAATGGATGCAGCTGGATGGCCTTGCCTTCGATCAAAGTCGGCTCGAATGCCTGAATACCCAAGCGATGCAAGGTAGGAGCGCGGTTCAGCATGACCGGATGTTCGCGAATAACATCCTCAAGAATATCCCATACCACGGGCTCTTCTGTTTCCACCATGCGTTTTGCGGCCTTGATGGTCGTCGCCAGTCCCATGACTTCCAGCTTGTGAAAAATGAATGGCTTGAACAGCTCCAGCGCCATTTTCTTGGGTAGACCACACTGGTGCAAACGCAGTTGCGGGCCCACCACGATCACCGAACGGCCGGAATAATCGACGCGTTTACCCAGCAGGTTCTGACGGAAACGACCGCCCTTGCCTTTAATCATGTCCGCAAGCGATTTCAGCGGACGCTTGTTGGCACCGGTCATGGCTTTGCCACGACGGCCATTGTCCATCAGCGAATCTACCGCTTCCTGCAACATGCGCTTTTCGTTGCGCACGATGATTTCCGGCGCCTTGAGTTCAAGCAGACGCTTCAAACGATTGTTGCGGTTAATCACGCGACGATACAAATCATTCAGATCGGAGGTTGCAAAACGTCCCCCATCCAGCGGCACCAGAGGGCGCAACTCGGGCGGCAGTACCGGCAATACTTCCAGCACCATCCATTCCGGTTTGATGCCGGATTTCTGGAAAGCCTCAATAACCTTGAGACGCTTTGACAGCTTCTTGATCTTGGTATCCGAACCGGTCTTGGCTAGATCGTTGCGCAGTGTTTCCGCTTCGCTGTAGATGTCGATACTCTTTAACAGGTCGCGAATACCTTCCGCACCCATGAAAGCCTTGAACTCATCGCCATATTCTTCAACTTTGGCGAGATAGTCATCTTCTGTCAGCAACTGAGCACGGTTAAGCGGGGTCATGCCCGGGTCAGTCACCACATAGGCTTCGAAATACAACACGCGTTCAATGTCGCGCAGGGTCATGTCCAGCACCATACCCAAACGCGATGGCAGGGATTTAAGGAACCAGATATGCGCTACCGGGCTGGCCAGTTCGATATGCGCCATGCGCTCACGACGCACCTTGGACAGCGTGACTTCCACACCGCACTTCTCGCAAATCACACCACGGTGCTTAAGGCGTTTATATTTTCCACAGAGACATTCGTAATCTTTTACAGGACCAAATATTTTGGCGCAGAACAAACCATCACGCTCGGGCTTGAATGTGCGGTAG
>JBDSHM010000489.1:0-3361 GCA_039918495.1 Sulfuriferula sp.
AATTTGCGTACCCGGTTATTACGGGAGCAAAAAGCCCAAGTGCAATCCCTTCAAGTTCAATAGAACAAGGGTTTAAGCTAACGACGTGGCATGACGATGCAGTGACAAATAAACGCAATTCAATTGAGGGGTGTTGAATTCCCGAAGAACCTGCTGATTTTATGGCGGGCAATAGCAGACTGTACGGAGGGCGTGATTGTCTCGGGAAAGGATGTTAGTTCAATGTAGATGCGGCGTAAGTTCGGCTGATTCGGGGATTTGTGCGTGAACCAGCTCACCTTCAGGATTTGGAAATAACGGCGCGCCGCAATCGTCACAATACTCCAGCGGCATGCGTTCATTCAGCAGCAGCACTTCACTGATCCCCGCGTCACGCACGATAGTCTCGATTTCATTCGCCACTTCGGTGGCTTCGTCCTCATTGCCAATCAACGGCCATACGACGCCATGCAGGACATCATTCGAACCCACGCGGGTAAACCCGACCCGATATTCTTCCAGTACGTGATCATAGAAAGGCGCGATCACAACGCGCAGACTGGTTGCCGGCAACGCCAGTATTGCTTGCAGATAATCCACTGTGGAACGTACTCCCCAACCGCGTCCGGACAGGTCCGATTCACGCCAGGCATTGAAATAGGCATTGGGCAACAATACCTCGATTGCGCAAGCAGGCAACATGGTTTGCAGTACAGCACCGCCATGGATCTGCCAGTCGCGCAATACCTGCTCGCGATTGTGCTGATCTTCCTGCCAGCGAAACACCGCTGCTCCCGGCGCGACCTTAACTGCGCCCACGACATAACGCACATCAGCTACGAAAGGGACGGCCTGAGCCAAACCGGCCGGCTCAATATGCATAACCTGTTGATGTTCTACCGCATCCATCAGGCTGCGCAGAAATTTACGCGTTGCTGCAAAGCCGCGCGGTAACTGATCCGGACTGAACAACACATCCGCCAGCGCCATCTGTACGCCCGCCGCCAGTACATGATCACGCAACTGGGTTTGCAACTCCATTAATCGCGCCGACGTAATTGCACCGGATGAAATACTGTAACGCGACCAGGCATGCACCGGTAATGCGATCAACAACCACTCCTGCCCATCCGCTTCAGCCAATCCACTGCTACGTGCCTCGATCGCCTGCGCGAGGGCATCATAGGCTGTCGGATTGGCAGTCCAGAGTTGATCCAGAGCGGATTCCAGCGTGTCCTCCTGACCTTTGTCGAGCACGCTATCAATTTGAGCATCCAGTTGATGCGTCCAGAAGTGATCTTCCAGACGACTGGCAGACACACTCAGCGCTATTGCAAGGCGCAACAACTGTGTGGTGTCGCGGCTCATACGCGGCGTGCGGGGAAGTCGAGGTCGTTTCATCAGGATAGGAAGATTGAAGCGGAGAGCCCATGTGAGCTCCCCAAGTGCGTCAGCTCAATTTGCCGTGGCAATGCTTGTATTTTTTGCCGGAACCGCATGGGCAAGGATCATTACGTCCCACCTTATCGTCGTTCCTTACCGGCACAGCCGGTGCATGCTCATCGGCATGATCAATCTCGCCTTCGGCATAATCCTCAGTGAAATCGGCGTGGCGGTATTCCACATTCGCCAGTGGACTGACTGTCTCAACCGCCTCGACATCCTGTTCCGAACGTATCTGTACCGTAGCGGTCGTTTGCGTTACTTCGCGCTTGATTGCCTCGAGCAGCGCAGAAAATAGCTCAAAAGCCTCACGCTTGTATTCCTGCTTGGGATTTTTCTGCGCATAGCCGCGCAGGTGGATGCCCTGACGCAGATGATCAAGCGCAGCCAGATGCTCGCGCCAATGGCTGTCTACATTCTGCAGCATGATCGCCCGCTCGAAATGGCGTATCACCGACTCACCGACCTGGATGGTCTTATCCTGATAAAGCGCGTTGGCTTCGCTCACAATCCGTTCGCGCAGGCTGTCTTCGTCGAGCTTGCTGTCTTGCTCCAGCCATTCCTGCAATGGCAATTGCAGCTGAAACTCGGCTGCCAGCACACGCTCAAGTCCAGCCACGTCCCACTGCTCGGCCATGCTGCCGGACTGGATGTATTCACCCACAATACTGTTCAACACGTCCGCACGCATCGCGTGAATCGTTTCGGATATATCCTCCGATTCAAGCAATTCATTACGCTGCTGATAAATCACCTGGCGCTGGTCGTTGGACACGTCGTCATACTCAAGCAACTGTTTGCGCATGTCGAAGTTGCGCGCCTCGACCTTACGTTGCGCGTTTTCAATCGCGCGAGTCACCCAAATATGCTCAATGGCCTCGCCTTCAGGCATTTTCAGGCGGTTCATGATGGATGCCACCCGGTCCGAAGCAAAAATACGCAGCAACGGATCTTCCAGCGACAAGTAAAAACGACTTGATCCCGCATCGCCCTGGCGACCGGCACGTCCGCGCAACTGATTATCCACACGTCGCGATTCATGCCGCTCGGTGCCGATAATATGCAAACCGCCGGCCGCCAGCACGGCATCATGGAGCGGCTGCCATTCCTTTCTAATCTGTTCGGTATGGGTTTGTTTGAGGCTATCGGAGAGACTTTCATCCAGACGGACGGTTTCAAGTTCCTTTTCGATACTGCCACCCAGCACGATATCGGTACCGCGACCCGCCATGTTGGTGGCGATGGTAATGGCCTTGGGCTTGCCCGCCTGAGCAATGATTTCGGCTTCGCGCGCGTGCTGTTTTGCGTTCAGCACTTCATGCGGCAGTTTGGCTTTTTTCAGGAGTGAAGACAGGTATTCGTTGTTTTCGATCGAAGTGGTTCCCACCAGTACCGGTTGGCCACGCTCGTAGCAATCCTTGAGGTCATTGAGAATGGCCTGGTATTTTTCACCCGCAGTACGAAACACCTGATCCATCTTGTCGATACGAATCATTGGCCGATGGGTCGGAATGACCACGGTTTCCAATCCATAAATCTGCTGGAATTCGTAAGCTTCGGTATCTGCCGTACCGGTCATGCCGGACAGCTTGTTATACATGCGGAAATAGTTCTGGAAAGTGATGGAAGCCAGCGTCTGATTTTCTTTCTGGATGGCCACGCCCTCTTTCGCCTCCACAGCCTGGTGCAAGCCTTCCGACCAGCGTCGCCCGGACATCAGTCGTCCGGTGAATTCGTCCACGATGACGACTTCGTCCTCCTGTACCACATAGTGCTGATCAAGATGATAAAGCGCATGAGCACGCAATCCGGCATAGATGTGATGCATCAAACCAATGTTGGCTGCTTCATACAGACTGGAACCCGGTGGCAGGAGTCCCGTCTCTGTCAGTAATTGCTCAGCGTGTTCGTGACCGGATTCGGACAACAAAACAGTGTG
>JBDSHM010000490.1:0-2230 GCA_039918495.1 Sulfuriferula sp.
TTTGGGGTGGCACCTTCCGGCAGATGGATGTGTATATCATTTTTTTGGTAAAAATCCTGCGGAATACCGAGGACAGCAGAGCGGCTACGCACCACTGACATTGCAGCCTGGATGGATTCCTGCATCACCTCGCCAAGTTGTCCTGTCGTGATCATCTTACCTTTACCAGGCAGAAGCACGCCTTCAATCGTAAGCAATTCTCCACCTACCTCTGTCCATGCCAAGCCGGTTACCTGACCAACCCGATTATTTTTCTCGGCGACGCCATAATTGAAACGGCGCACCCCAAGATATTTTTCCAGATTGCGGGCGGTCACACTGATTTTACTGGCTTTGCCCTGTTTCATAAGTAGCGCCTTGACTCCTTTGCGGCAAATTTTGGCAATATCGCGATCAAGGTTACGCACACCCGACTCGCGCGTGTAATAACGCACGATATCTCGCAATGAGCTCTCGGATATGGCAAATTCTTCAGGTTTGAGGCCGTTCGCCTTCATCTGTTTGCTTACAAGATAGCGTTCGGCGATATTGACTTTTTCATCCTCGGTGTAACCCGACAGGCGGATGATCTCCATGCGATCAAGAAGTGGCGCGGGAATGTTCAAAGTATTCGCCGTAGCCACAAACATCACGTCGGAAAGATCAAATTCCACCTCTACATAATGGTCCGCGAAAGTGTGATTTTGTTCCGGGTCCAGCACCTCAAGTAGCGCCGAGGACGGGTCACCGCGGAAATCCTGTCCCATCTTGTCGACTTCATCTAGAAGAAACAGCGGATTACGTACGCCTATCTTGCTCATGCTTTGCAGAATCTTGCCCGGCATTGAACCAATATAGGTACGCCTGTGGCCACGAATCTCGGATTCATCACGCACGCCGCCCAATGCCATGCGGATGAATTTACGATTCGTCGCTTTGGCGATGGATTGACCAAGCGATGTTTTACCGACACCCGGTGGCCCGACCAAGCACAAAATTGGACCCTTAAGCTTGTCGACGCGTTGCTGAACCGCCAGATACTCGACGATGCGTTCCTTGACTTTATCCAGCCCGTAATGATCAAGGTCCAGAATCGCTTCAGCCTTTTTCAAGTCTTTGCTGATCTTTGTTTTTTTCTTCCAGGGCAATCCCACCAGGGTTTCAATGTAACTACGCACAACTGTTGCTTCTGCCGACATGGGTGACATCAGCTTGAGTTTTTTAAGCTCTGACTCGGCTTTGGCGAGACCTTCCTTGGACATGTGTGCTTCCTGGATGCGCTTCTCGAGGTCTTCGAGATCTGCGCCCTCCTCCATGTCACCCAGTTCTTTCTGGATTGCCTTGACCTGTTCATTCAGATAATACTCACGCTGGCTCTTTTCCATCTGCCGTTTAACACGTCCGCGAATACGTTTTTCCACCTGCAAAATGTCGATTTCGCCTTCCATCAGGCTCATCAGATGCTCGAGACGCGCCCGCACCGGAAACATTTCCAGGATTTCTTGTTTCTGCTCCAATTTCAACGGAAGATGCGCGGCAATGGTATCTGCCAAGCGCCCAGCCTCGTCAATACCCACCAACGAAGTAAGGATTTCAGGCGGGATTTTCTTGTTCAGCTTCACATACTGGTCAAACTGCGCAACCAGTGCACGACGCATTGCTTCTGCCTCGTTGTCGGCACTCGTATCATCCGCAGGTACCAGTTCGGCACGTCCGGCAAAATGGGTATCCACGTCGGAATACTCGATAACATTGGCACGCTGATTACCCTCAACCAGTACTTTTACCGTACCGTCCGGCAACTTGAGCATTTGCAATATCGTCGCAACGGTTCCAATCGTGTACAAATCTTCTGGTGTAGGCTCATCCTTGGCAGCAGATTTTTGTGCCACCAGCAGGATGCTTTTGCCCGCTTCCATTGCAGTTTCCAATGCCTTGATCGATTTTGGCCGACCAACAAACAAGGGAATCACCATATGCGGAAATACGACAACATCCCGCAATGGCAAGAGTGGGAGAGTTAATTCTTCGGAGTCTTGGAGTAAGGCCATGATGGTGTTTAACCTTATGTCAGTAAAAATAGACCAGGACACCAAATGCAGGGCGGCTCAAGCAAATTCAAGTCGCACCTGCACTTATGTTCCATAAGCGATTGAATTGATGCGTAATTTTTTTACGCGCGGGAAACCTTACGATTACCCGCGATATTTCAGGAAGCCACTTTAGGCTGGTCTGAATAAATGAGCAAAGG
>JBDSHM010000491.1:0-1662 GCA_039918495.1 Sulfuriferula sp.
CCAGTGCTAGCATGGCCTGCACGTTGTTCTTGTCCACCGCCAGGATCGCCTCGAAACGCTTGCGTGCAGCCTCTGGATTCTTCGCGTGGAGATCAAGCTGCGCAAGATTGTTTGCTGCAGGGAAGAAATCCGGTTTGATTGCCAGCGCTTGCTCGAAACTCTTGCGCGCATTGGCCAGATCATTCTTGCCTAAGTAGGCGCCACCCTGGAAATTGTAGGTAAGAGGGTTGTTAGGTTGTTTCTTGGCCAGATCGGCGATGGCCTGCAGGGCGCGGTCAAATTGTTTTTCTCCTAGTAGCGTTAGAATCAGCAGCGTGTCTGCATTGCGCGCGTCGGTACCAGTGCCGGTATTCAGCGCTGCGGCGGATTCCAGATCGGCCAACGCGCGCTCTGTTTCGCCGCTGGCGAGGAGACTAACACCCAAGCTAGTACGAATCGCGGCATTTTTTGGATCGAGCGAGGCAGCTTTTCCAAACAGTTGACTGGCCTTGGTGTATTCCTTGGTGTGTAGATAGATACCACCCACCAGCTCCAGTAATTGCGGGTCCTGGGACTGTTCAGGATTAAGCGGCTGCAGGGTGACCAGCGCTTGGTTGTCTTGGCCAAGCTTGACTTCGGTAGCAGCTAGCAGCTTGCGCGCATATGTGCTGCCGGGCGCATTTTCGAGCACTTTGCCGAGTTGGCTGGCGGCTTGTTCGTACGTGCCTTGGGCATAGTTCACAGCACCGGAAAGCAGCAGACTGGGAAGGTGATCGGGAGCGATTTGTAAAGCTTCTTGCAGCGCGTCGCGTGCATCTGAGTATTTTTGCTCTTTAAAAGACAATAAGGCTTGTGTGTATTTAGAAAGCAGCGATTTCGGCGCTATTTTGCGTATTTTCTCGATATCAGTTCGAGCGGGATCCAATTGCCCAAGCGTAATATTGATGATGGCGCGGTTTTGTAGTGCTTCCAGATTATCCGGTTCGGTTTTCAGCGCGCTCGTATAAGCGGTCAGTGCACCTTGCGTATTTTTATTGAGTTGTTCCAAATCACCAATAAATATCCAGGTTTTGGCCTGTTTGTCATTGATCTTGAGTGCGGTATCGAGCAAAGCCTTGGCTTTGTTCATGTCTTTATTCGCTACGGCGCATTGCGCCAGACCCCAATAAGTAGGCGGGTTGTTGGTATCGGTATCGAGCGATTGCTGAAACAGATTGCACGCCTCCTGCAATTTGCCAGTTTTAAGCAAAGCTTCGCCGCGCATTTGATAAATGCGCGCCAGGTTTGGCTTGGAGGTCGTGTCGCCGGGTTGGATTTCGGCCAGCACGCGATCGTATTTTCCCATCAGCAACAAGGCTTCGCCCAGAAGAGGTTTAATGGTTTCTTGACTTACACCCAGTTTTTGAGCTTTCTGGAGTTCGCTTTCGGCTTCCGGGCCCATTCCTGCTTTTAGGTAAACTTGCCCGAGCAGCAGTCTCGCTTGAGGGCTGTTAGGATTTTTCTGCAAGGCATTTTTCAGTTCGATGACACCCGCCTTGATGTCACCCTTATCCTCAAAATCCTTGGCGCGCTGGATGAGTTCCTGTTCGGTCAGATTGGCGTTATGGTCACAGCCTTGGAGAGTTGATGTGGCTATTAATGCGAGAATCAAAATGGACTGGATAGGTTTGAGTGACATGTAAT
>JBDSHM010000492.1:0-3126 GCA_039918495.1 Sulfuriferula sp.
CATCGGTTGTCAGTGGGCTGACCACAAATGGCGTAGCCGCATACACAATCAATCCGGTCTGGCCTTCCTTGTGCTGGTTCAGGATATCGCGCAGCTTCAGTTTGGCCCGTTCCAGGCGGCTGGGTTGGATATCGGTCGCATTCATCGAGAGCGACAGATCGAGTACCAGCACCAAAGCCGACTGCTGACGGAATACAGGTTGCGGCAATTTCTGCCAGGCAGGGCCAGCCAGCGCAAGGATCGCCAGCAAGCCACCGAGACCGACAGCAAGCATTGCCCATGGTCCCTGCCTGGCATTTTTACCGATCAGAAGATGCGCGAGCAGGCGTGGGTCCACCACACGCTGCCAGCTACGGCTGAGCAGACGCCGGCGCCACATCATCCACAACATCAGAATCAGGGGGATCAGTGCAAACAACCATAAAGGTCTTAAAAAATGAAATGCTGAAATCATTTCCATGGCGTCATTTCCGTCTTGCCAGCGGCATCAAGAGCAACATGGACAGCAACAGGCTGACGGCCAGGGGCCAGTAAAACAATGTCTTGTGTGGCCGGAAAGTTTGTTTTTCCTGATCGAGAGGCTGCAACTTATCCAGAATGCTGTATATCTGGTTCAGCTGTTCGGTATCGCGTGCGCGAAAATAGCGGCCGCCGGTTTCCTTGGCGATGGCACGCAGGGTATCTTCATCAAGATCACTGGAAGGATTGACGCTTTGCATGCCAAACATCGAAGGGACTTGCATCTCACTGGCGCCGATGCCGATGGTGTAAATGCTGACACCCTCCTTGGCAGCCAGTTGTGCCGCCTTGAGCGGAGTCAGTTCGCCGGTATTACTGACACCATCAGTCAACAGAATCAGCACTTTGTTCCCTGCCGGGACCTCGCGCAAACGTTTGACTGCCAGACCGATGGCATCGCCGATCGCTGTTTGTTCACCGGCAAGGCCGATGGCGGATTCGTCCAGCAGGTCATGGACAGTTTGACGATCGAAAGTCAGCGGCGTTTGCAGATACGCCTGAGTGCCGAACAGTATCAGCCCGATGCGATCGCCAACGCGTCGGTTAATGAAATCACCGGCAATCACTTTGATGGCATCCAGGCGGCTCACTTGATGGCCGTTAATAACAAAATCAGGCGTTTGCATACTGCCGGAAAGATCTACCGCCAGCATCAGATTGCGTCCGCTGACCGGCAAATCGATCGGATTACCTATCCATACCGGGCGAGCTGCGGCCGTCACCAACAGTAGCCATGCCAGTGCACCGATCCATGCCCGACGGCGCCCTAATTTCAATCGGGCCGGGTTCGAGCTGCTTTCCATCGCAAACTGCTCCAGCGCAGGCACCCGTAAAGCAGCTTCCCTGGCTTCATCAGCACGTGGCAGCATGAGTCGCAATAGCAATGGAAGCGGCAAAATAAAAAATAACCAAGGCCACTCGAAGTGGATCATTTTTTGCCTCTCGGCAGCTTTTTCAGCCAGCGCTCGGCCAGCGAAAACAAGTCATTCTGTGCGCCAGCATCAATAGTCATTTGCGGACGATACGGAATGGTGATCAACAAGCGCCCTGCATCCGATTGGAATAGGGCGCTTTCACCGATACTGTTATCAAGAAAAGCAAGCCACTTTTCTCCATTCAGCGCGGCTGCTTCTTCGCGCGGGAAACGACTCACCGCCACTCGACGCAATAGAATGGACAGTTCGCTGACCACAGCGCGCAAATCGGATTGCCGTGACCTACCGCGTTCGCGCAGGCGAGACAATTCCTGCAGCGCAAAACGCCGCCAATGATTGCGGTTACGGAACCGGTACACCGCATATAAAACTACGGCCAACAGCAGGATTATTGCGAAGAGCAACCACCAGCCCGGTGCCGGCGGCCACCATGAAATACGCATCGGCAGATGAATGTCATGCAGCTGACTCAGTGCCGGATTCATGCACGTTTCCCCAGACCCAGCCGAAGTGCTTCCAGCGGGTCTTCAGCAGTAGTCAGCGATAGCAGGGTCATGCCATATTTGCGGCATAGTTGTTGCAACATGGCCTGCTGCTGAATAAAACGTTGACGATAACGTTCACGCAAATGCGTGTCATCAGTTGCCAGCGTCAAAAAATGTGCACCATCGCTCACGCGATAGTGACCCGGCAGTGGCAGCTCTGTCTCCAGTATGTCGTGAATATCGACAAGAACTAGATCGCTATGTCGAGACAATTGGGCCAGATGCGCACTGCCCTGGCCATTGAGGTGGGCAAAATCGCTGATCAAGATAATCAGACTGCCCGGCTGCGCAACCCGGCGCAGCCGCACCAGTGTCTGGCTCAAGGCATGGGCTGCCGACGCCACGTCAGTGGCTGCAGCCTGCTGTTGCCAGGCCGAATGATTGGCAATTTGACTTAACATGTGCAACAGCGGCGCTTTGCCATGCTTGGGGCGCAATTCGATATGGGCCGTTTCGGAGAACAGCAGGGCGCCCAGCCGGTCGCCCAGACTGACAGCGCGCCAACCCAACAACGCGGCAACCTGGGCTGCGCGCACCGCCTTGTAAGCGCCTTGAGTCGCAAAAAACATGGTGTGGCGCAAATCGACCCAGAGCAGTACCGCCCGTTCGCGCTCCTCCCGAAACAATTTGGTATGCGGCCGGCCGGTACGCGCCGTGACGCGCCAATCAAGCGTACGCGCGTCGTCGCCCTGCATGTAGGGGCGCACCTCATCGAATTCCATACCGCGCCCCTTGAATGGCGAACGGTAGCCTCCACTGGTTGCGGAACGAATTCGTCCCTGTTTGAGGGAGAGCGACTCCGCATCATGATGCAGTGCGATCAGTGCAGATAGACTGACGCGCACCACACCATCATCTTGATCCGCTGATCCGCCTGGTGAGGAAGTTTGATTGGAGGAGGGCTGGCTGCGACCAAATGCAGGCATCATGGTACGGGAATCAAATCGATCAGTTTCTCGATAAAATGATCGGGAGTATGGCCGTCCGCTTCAGCTTCGTAACTCAGCAAGACACGATGACGCAGCACATCGAAAGCCAGCGCCTGAATATCTTCTGGCCCCACATAATTTCGTCCTGCAAGCCATGCATGAGCACGTGCGCATCGGTCCAGTGCAATCGTTGCACGC
>JBDSHM010000493.1:0-4377 GCA_039918495.1 Sulfuriferula sp.
AAAGAGTGAAAAAACCTGAATTGGCACCAACATCAATGAAAGTATCTCCAGGACTCAGTAACATAGAGATGATGCGCGCGGTTGGAGGTTCATATGCGCCGGTGAGGTAGACATATTGTCCCAGCCAGTCACCCAGGTCCGCTTTGTATTTGAACCCGTAATGGGTACTGACTACCCGCTCACCCATGCGGGAACCACTCTTGCGTAAAACTGGCAAAAAATGGTTCAACAGTCGCCAACGTCCGATATCAAAAGTGCTGGAACGCAAATAAAAAGAAACGAAGGCGAGCATCAGCTTGTTGAGTGAATTCATTCATCGATCCTTTGATTATCAGAATTGATCCTGAGTGTCATCGTAAGACATGATAGGGTCGGTACGTAACCAGTGGGCCAAACGTAGCCAAAGTATGCTTACCTCATCAGGATATCGGGCACTCACATCCTGTTTGCAGCCTGGGTCCGTCTCCATATCAAAAAGCTTGAACAAGTGTCCCTGTTGCAGGGGTTGATAAACCAGTTTCCAGCGGCCACTGCGGATCATCCGGTCCTTGGCGTGGATGATCAATGGTTCGTATTCATGCTTGAGCGAGATGGTGCCGGTGGTTTTGTTGCGCACCGTGAGCAGTTCCAGGAGATTGGGATAGTGCAAGTGCCCGAGCGGCGTTCCCGGCAGGTCCGTTAGCCACACGCCAGTCTCGCTGAATACATCCGGTTCCGTGTGCGTCGTCGTATTCTGGAGATGGGGAACCAGTGACACGCCGTCCGTATTTCGTTCACGGATGATGCCGCACAGTTCCTCCAGCGTGGGCATGAGATCAATGCTGCGCACGGGATCCCGGACAATGCCCGTATGCGGAATGCCCGGACCGAAAAATAACAGAGGGATGCGGTTGGAAACTTCGCTGATGACGGAATTGCCCTGTCCCCATGTGTCATGCTCGAAGAACTCCATGCCGTGGTCGGCGTAGATCACCACCAGGGTGTTCTCCGCCAATCCACACTGCTGCATGTGCGTCATGAGGTGTTTTACCTCATCGTCGAAGCGCGTCACGCAGCCGTCATAAAGATTGATGATCTGATCCAGGTCGAACTCTTCCTTGGGCGCACCCTGACGGCGAATGATCTCAAAGGGGTCGGTCAGGCGTGCCATGACGAACTTGGATTCGCCCGTATAGTCGGGATCAGTGTGTCGGGTGTAGTACGGGTATTCGGAACCAAAAGGGCCGTGGGTGGTTGAAAAAAAAAGGTTGAGGAAGAACGGTTGGTCGCGTCGAGCCAGGTCATTGATGAGGCGGCGGGCATCCCGGCCCAACTCGTCTGTTAACGGTATCCCGCCGAGATAATATATCTCCGGCAGGAATCGCTTGCCGAACCGGTTGCGGGCGAACAGGGAAAGAAATAAGCGCAGGTCCTTCGGGCCCTGGCGCAGGAAGTATTTGATGTTCCATTGATCGGCGGGAACATCTGTGTAGTCGAACCCCAGGGTGAATTTACCCATGTCGGCCCCGCACCAGTCGGACAGCGCGGCAGTGTAATAGCCTTGGTCACTCAGGATCGTGGCCAGGCTTTCCACCTGCAGACGCGTTTGTTCGTCGGTGACGTAGTTGTCGCGCACGCCGGTTTCATGGGGCCAGCGGCCCGTGAGCATGGACAGCAAACTGGGGGCAGTGCGTGCGCAGGGTACATAACAGTGGTTGAACAGCACGCCCTTGTTGACCAGGTCGCGAAGATAGGGGGCTACTTCGCGAGCGTAGCTTCCATCCAGGCGGTCGGAGCGCAAGGTGTCCGAGCCGATCATGATGATGTTGGGTGAGCCGGTGCGCGGCACGGCCTGTACGGTGCCAGGCTCGGGATCGCGTAGCCACAGCCCCAGCAGACCATAGGACAGCACGAATGCGAACAGGGACAACGCAGGCAGCATGAGACCCTGGCTCAACAGCATGGCCCCCGCACCAGACACAAACCCTGCCGGCAGCGCCAGGAGCAGGAAGGTGACCACCCGCAGCCGGGTCGGCGTGAGACGCTGCCAATAGGGATAGAGGCGGCTCAGGCGATAGTTGTAGGAGGCGCTGATATTGGCCGGCAGCCAGAGCAGGTGGCGGCTGAATTGCAGCGCCCCCAGCAGTAGTGTAGAAACGAGGCCGGCCAAGGTGGCCTGGAATACGCTGGCTGTTGTATGCCCCGCCAAGGTGGCGGCGGTATAGACCAGCACGCCCACCCCCGCCAGCGGCAGGGATATGACGAAAGCGTAGGCCACCAGCCGCAGAAAGGCGAAGAGAGCATAGCGTCGGTAATAGAGCTTGATATCAGGCGGCATACGTGGGCCGGTGACGGTGAAATCGGCGATGGATTTCACCCCTACCGCAAGGGTGACCAATCCGGCCGCCAGCCCGCTAGATGCGAGCGCGATCAGGTCGAAGTTTGGGGCGTAGCTGGTTGCGGCAGCAAAACCCGCTATCAGAGACAGCGCCATGCCGGCCAGGTAGGCCGTGTCCCGACGCTTGTCCCCTCTACGGCAGGCGAGGCGAGGACCGGCCTGACGTACACCGGCAATTTCCCCCAGCATGACGGCTGTGCGCACCAGATAAAAGCGGCGGCGCGCATGATTCAGGGTAACAACGCTATCCAATAAATAGCCGCCAAGCTTGCGCCACATGTATAAAGGTACGCCCGTGCGGCTAGCCTGATGGGGAACCATGCTGCGCGAACGATGAAAGGCTTTGCGTAATACATAGCCGAAGCGCAGTCGTTCAGGATCCACGTAGTGATACTGCACCACTCCGGGTGCGTACATGAGCCGCTCCCCTCGTTCCAGGGCGGACTGGATGAAGATGCTATCCTCACCTCCCCCCAAGTCATGGCCCCGTGGCCCCATGTCTGTGGGGAAGTGCCTCACCCGGTCAAAAACCGCACCGCGCAGGAACAGGTTGCCGCCACCCGGCGTGGGGTCGTCAAGAGTCAATTGCCTGGGCTCGGGGCCGCCGTCACTGCGTGGGATGGGGAGGGGACGAATTTTGTATGGCCCTTCATCATGCACCCAGGCTGGCTCGCTGCCATCCCAGTCCGGCAGGATGCGGCCACAGAACATGGTGGCGTCCGGATAGGCTTCCGCCGCCCTGCATATTTCCGCGAGATAGGCACTGTCCACGCGGTGGTCATCGTCCACAAAGGTGACCACGTCACTGTCCTTAACGTGGGAGATAGCGGTGTTCAGGGCATAGGACTTGCCAGGGCGCACCTCCTCCAGCCAGTCCAGCGGCAGCCTGGACGAATCCTGCAGCCCGGTCTGGCGTTCCCTCTCCAGCAGAGCATGGGTGGAATCGGTGCAGGCATTGGCTAACACCAGGATGTCCACCAGCCAATCACGCGGCCGCACCGCTGACTGGAGGGAGTCCAGCACGCGGGCCAGAAGATCGGCGCGGTCATGAGTGCAGATGAGGATGGTGAGTCTCATAGGCTAGGTTAACGTGCGTTCACGGTGATGAACGGCGCTGAGTAGTAAGTTTGAGATACATCCACAATGGGTGAGTCATAAGTAGTGCTCGCGGCAGCAAACATTGAAGGCGCCAGTGCAGCTGCTCTTTTCTGAAATTGCGTCTTAGGGCTGCATGGCTTGCTGCCGGGCCCAGGTTTTCCGCGAGGTGCTGCAGTGTGATGAAGCGCGCCCTGGGTTGTTGTTTCAGCCAGTGCAGGGTTTCCCGGAACACCGCCAAGGATAGCTTGCCCGGGGTGCGTGCGCATTCCAGGAAGTCGTAGTGATGCATGATGACCACAATAGTAGATGACAGGCAGCGATGGCGGAGAGCCTCCGCATATGCCTGGCGCATCTGGTGGATATCGCAGGTGCGTGGAACAAAGCAACAAGGGGAGATTCGACGCGGTGGGGTTGCCACGCAGCCGGATAAGTATGCGTAACCTCTGGTTGCAAGGTGGCGTAAAGTGGTGTTGTCATAGGTATTCCAGGGAGGAATGAAGCCGCAGACGGGGTTCCCGAACGCGTGTATTAATTGGTCGTTGCCTGCATTGATGCGGCGTCCCTGCTCTTCGGTAGGGACGCCCCAGAACTCGCTGGGCGAGCCTTTGGGTGTGGTGGTCAGGTGTTCGTGTGCATATCCGTGCTGAGCCACCTCAATGATGCCCTTGGTGTGGGCCGCAACGAGGTGGGGTACATTGTCACGGGTCAAAGGGACGCGGCCATCTGTGCCGATTCCGAAAGGCACTACCCCAACCGTGGCGGGAATGCCCAGATCGCCAAAAATAGTAAATATTTCACGTTCCAAAGCATGGTCGCTGGTTGGGGATGGATCATCGAAACGCAAGACGATATTAATAATGGTTCGACTCATTTTTTCGACCTCCCAGCGGTTGTCTGGTGCC
>JBDSHM010000494.1:0-5741 GCA_039918495.1 Sulfuriferula sp.
GCTGGACCGCTACTGGTTTGGCGATGTGGCGCGTATTTCACCTGAAGCACCCGTGCCGGTGGTCAAGATCAACCGTCAGGAAGAACGCCTGGGCGGCGCTGCCAACGTAGCCCGCAATGCCGCAGCGCTGGGTGCAAACAGCACCCTGTTATCCGTTGTCGGCGACGACGAAGCCGGGGCGGCTGTCGCCCGTTTGCTGGAAGAGGACGGCATCCACGCCAGCCTCCATCAGGATGCCACACTGGCAACCATCATCAAGCTGCGTGTCATTGGCCGTCAGCAGCAATTACTGCGGATCGATTTCGAAACGCCACCCAGTGATGCGGTGCTGTCCGACAAGCTGGAGCGATTTCATGCCATGCTGGCGGATTTCGCGCTGGTGATTTTGTCCGACTACGGCAAGGGCGGCTTAACGCATATTGAAGCCATGATTGCCGCCGCCAATGCGCTCAAGATACCGGTACTGGTCGATCCCAAAGGCGACGACTATGCGCGTTACCGCAATGCGACCTTGCTCACCCCTAATCGCAGCGAATTTCGCGATGTGGCCGGCAGCTGGAAAAACGAGGACGAATTCAGGGCGAAGGCTGAAGCATTGCGCCAGGAATTGAACCTGAAAGGCCTGCTGGTTACACGCAGTGAAGAGGGCATGACGCTGTTTACTGCGCAAGGCGTATTTCATCAGGCTACTGAAGCACAGGAAGTGTTTGATGTTAGCGGAGCGGGCGATACCGTGATTGCCACACTCGGAGTGATGCTGGCAGCTGGTCTGACACTGGAGGAATCGGTTACCTGGGCTAATCGGGCTGCGGGTATTGTGGTGGGTAAACTGGGTACGGCAGTGGTGCATCCGCAAGAACTGTTCATCGAAAACAAGGGATAAGCATGTATTACGTTGTGACTGGAGCAGCCGGGTTTATCGGCGCAAACATTGTCAAAGCGCTGAACGAGCGTGGTATCACCGACATCATCGCCGTGGATAATCTCACCAAGGCAGACAAATTCAAAAATCTTACCGACTGTGAAATCGCGGATTACCTCGACAAGCGCGAGTTTCTGGAACTTATCCACTCGAACGGACTGGACGGAGAAGTGGCAGCCATATTCCACGAAGGTGCGTGTTCCGACACCATGGAAACAGATGGCCGCTACATGATGGAAAACAACTACCGCTACTCCCTTGACCTGCTGAATTTCTGTCAGGAAACCGACGCGGCCTTCCTGTATGCCTCATCCGCCTCGGTATATGGCGCCGGCAGCGTGTTCAGTGAGCAACGCGCGCATGAGTCGCCGCTGAACGTCTACGGCTATTCCAAGTTTCTGTTCGATCAGGCAGTGCGTCGTATGTGGCACGATAAAACGGCGCAGATTGTCGGCTTTCGCTATTTCAATGTGTACGGTCCGCGCGAGCAGCACAAGGGGCGCATGGCCTCGGTGGCGTTTCACTTCTTCAACCAGTACAGCGCTCACGGCAAGGTGAAGTTGTTCGAAGGCTGCGACGGCTACGCCAATGGCGAGCAGCGCCGGGATTTTGTGTCGATAGAGGATGTGGTCAAGGTCAATCTGTGGTTCCTCGATCATCCCGGGCAATCAGGCATATTCAACCTTGGTACCGGCCGTAGCCAGACGTTCAATGATGTTGCCGTGGCAGTGGTGAATACCTGTCGTGCCCACGCCGGTGAAGCGCCCCTGGATCTTGCGACACTGCGAGCCCAAGGCATCATCGAATACATGGATTTTCCTGAAGCGCTCAAGGGGAAATACCAGAGCTTTACCCAGGCCGATATTTCCGCCTTGCGCGAGGCCGGTTACGACACACCCTTATTGACCGTGGAGCAGGGTACGGCACGCTATGTGGACGTGTTACGCGCGGCGCACACTGACTGAATCTGAAGCGATCATTCAATTTCATACCGAGACTGTTATGCCCCAGTTCAAAACTATCGAAGAATTTGTTGGCAATACGCCGCTGGTGCACCTCCAGCGCATGCCCGGCACCACCAGCAATACCATACTGGTCAAGATGGAGGGCAACAACCCGGCAGGTTCGGTAAAAGATCGTCCGGCCCTGTCGATGATTGCCCATGCGGAGGCGCGCGGCGAGATCAAACCTGGCGACACGCTGATCGAAGCCACCAGCGGCAATACCGGTATCGCACTGGCAATGGCCGCTGCGATGCGCGGCTACAAGATGATCCTGGTCATGCCCGAGCACCTGTCCCTCGAACGCCGTCAGACCATGCGCGCTTTCGGTGCGGAAATCGTGCTCACCAGCAAGGCAGGCAGCATGGAAGAATCCATCGACGTGGCCAATCGCATGCAGGCCGAAGGCAAAGGCATCATCCTCGACCAGTTCTCCAATCCGGATAACCCGCTGGCGCACTATGAAGGCACCGGCCCGGAAATCTGGCACGATACCGCAGGCAGCATCACCCACTTCGTCAGCAGCATGGGCACCACCGGCACCATCATGGGCACCTCGCGCTACCTGAAAGAACAAAACCCGGCGATTCAGGTGGTCGGCGTGCAGCCCAAGGACGGCGCGCAAATTCCCGGCATTCGTAAATGGCCCGAGGCCTATCTGCCAAAAATCTGCGATTTCTCGCGCATCGACCAGATGATCTACGTCGGCCAGCAGGACGCTGAAGAAACTACCCGCCGCCTGGCACGCGAGGAGGGTATCTTTGCCGGGGTATCGTCGGGCGGCGCGATGTTCGCGGCGCTGGAATTGTCGAAACAGGTAGAGAACGCCGTGATTGTCTCGATTGTTTGCGATCGTGGGGATCGTTATTTGTCCACAGGGGTGTTTCCAGCTTAAAAATTTGATGATCAAATTGCGTGCTATGGAGGGGAGTCGGTGATTTCTCGTGGTCATAAAGTTATTATCACGTTTTCCGGAATGGCAGATGAGTAACTACGATTTTCAGACACTTTCCTTTGATGAGTTTGAGCATCTAGTACGTGACCTCCTCCAGAAATTTTGGAATGTGCATCTGGAATCATTCAAATCTGGCCGTGATGGCGGCATTGATCTCCGCTATACAACTGCAGTAAATCTTCCAGGCACAATTGTGCAGTGTAAGCGCTATGCAGCTAATGCTTTTTCTCGGTTGTACGGGGAACTGATCAACAGCGAACTGGCTAAGGTTAAAGCACTCAAGCCCACGCGTTATGTAATTGCAACTTCGGTAGCACTTAGTCCAGATAACAAAGCGAAAATATTGGAGAAATTTTCTCCCTATTGTCATGGACCGCAGGATATTTTTGGTCGAGATGATATCAACTCGCTACTCGGAAGATATCCGGACATTGATCAACAAAACGTGAAGCTGTGGCTCTCAGGCGTGCCAATGCTGGAGCGACTCCTTCATGCTGGGATTTTTAACCTCACTGCTGCGACCATTGATTCGGTGAGAAGTGAATTAGCACGAATCGTGATTCACGATGGCATCAACGAAGCCCGTCTGATGCTTCAGAAACATCATCACGTTGTTCTGGTTGGTCTGCCTGGAATCGGGAAAACTACTGTTGCACAGATTTTGCTGGCGGAGAGAGTCCATAAAGGTGATGAACCGGTATGTGTGACAGGTGATATCAATGAAGCAATGGCTTTGCTGACGAAGCCAATGAATGATCCGAATCATCAGATGATTATTCATTATGATGATTTTCTTGGGCAGACTTCCCTCGAAGCGAAATTCAATAAGAATGAGGAACAGCGGTTGTCACGTTTGATTGAGACGGTAAAAATAATGCCCAACGTTCGGCTCGTCATGACGACCCGCGATTACATTCTGGAACAAGCGAAAAGAACACATGAGCACCTTTCTAGAGCCGAGCCAGAATGGGCTAAATGTTCAGTGCGGCTTGAACATTACGATCAAGGGCGGAGGGCTAAAATTCTTTACCAACATTTGTATTTTTCTGACCTGCCTAATTCACGCCTCAATGCTCTTCTGAAAGCTAATACACATAAGGCAATTATCCGGCATCCAAACTTTAATCCGCGCATCATTTCAGCGTTATGTAAAAGAGTTGTTACTGACAGCATTAGCGATGCAGAGTTTGTGACTTCTGTACTCGATAAGCTCGATCAGCCAGACGAGGTCTGGAAGCACCCATTCGAGCAACAACTTGATAAGGCTACGCAATTAATGTTGCTTGCATTAGTCACCTTCCCTGGCGCAAGAGCACACAAGGCTGATTTGGAGTTGGCCTGTAAGGCTGCCGCCAATAGTTTTGGCGTGGCATGGGACGTAATTTCCATGGAAAAGACGCTTAAGCTGTCGGAAGGCACATTTACGATATTAAAACAGGTGGAAGATGGCTGGGGTGGGCGGCCAGAGCCCATTGTTACATTGCACAACCCTTCTATTCGGGACTTCTTGCTTGGCTGGCTATCAAGCACGCCAGATACGGTCCGCAGGTTGTATCAGAACGTCGGAGTATTTCAACAGGCGCTTGGCATGTTGGGAGAGGTTGGGCACGATCAACAAGCTCTTTTTGAGATGGCGCTAGATGAGCTTGGAGAGGGGATCATCCAAGCACCTTGGCGCTTGCTTTCTGTGAAAAGTCATCTCATCTATGCCAAAAATGTAAAGTCTGATCGTGATGAGGCCAAGCGTATTTGGCAGCTCTTCGATTTGATAAAATTTGAGTTGAAACCCCTCTATCTTCAGTATGTCCGTACATGGCTTATTGGACCTAGCAGTAGCGCGCACATTGAGCGTCTTGGTCGAGAACAATGGGTTCTTGGATTGTGGAACCTATTTTTTGAAGCTGTAGTTGAGGAATCTGCGCTTGAACAAAAAATATTGGATTGGATGGCTGAATGGATAAGCGGAAGTTTGGCCGATGCGTCTAGCACTAAAGACATTGATATTTTGTTGGAGTGCTGGCGCGCCCAAAGTAACAAACTCGAAGCAAGGCTCAACCCTGATACATTTTTTGAAGAAATGAATACGGCATTCGGTAAGGCTTTAAGCAATATTGGCGAAGTTGATATTGATGCTTGGGAGACAGCTAAAAGCCTCCACGATACCATTCAAGGTGAATTTTGGGAGCCTTGGCAGAATTGGGGAGATGAAATCGAATCTGGGATTGAACGAGCCCAAAAATTTATTGCATTAGAATCAGATGACCATGATGAACCAAGTTTTTTGGATAGATCAATAGCAGTTGATATTGACGAACTGTTTTCTAGCGTGACCGAAGGGCGTAGTCAGGCGTAATGCACTTGGCACGTAGCTAAACAAATATATGGCTAAAAGCAAAACGATTTATTCCTGCACCGAATGCGGCGACACTTTGAGCAAGTGGCAAGGCCAGTGTCCATCTTGCAAGGCCTGGAACACGCTGGTGGAAACCATCGCCGAGGCCGCTGCGCCGTCGCGTTACAGTGCGCTGTCGGTGGTGAGCCAGGTGTTGTCACTAGCCGAGGTGGAGGCGGTGGAGGATGAGCGCGTCGCAACTGGCATCAGCGAGCTGGATCGAGTGCTGGGTGGCGGGGTGGTGAAGGGCGGGGTGGTGCTGATCGGCGGCGATCCGGGTATCGGCAAGTCCACATTGCTTTTGCAAGCCCTGGCGCTGATGGGCGGCCGGGTTCCGGGGCTGTATGTTTCCGGCGAAGAGAGTCTTGCGCAGATTGCCGGCCGCGCATCGCGCCTGGGCTTGCCGCTGGACGGCTTGACCGCCTTGGCGGAAACCGGCATCGAGAAAATCCTCGCGCAGGCGGCAATGGC
>JBDSHM010000495.1:0-2204 GCA_039918495.1 Sulfuriferula sp.
CGCGTCCTGAAGCCCGGCGGCCGTCTCTGCATACTGGAAATCACCCAGGCGCAAAGCCGTATGGGGCAATGGCTGCTTAAAAATTATATGCGTGGCGTGATACCTTTGTTAACACGCTTTATCTCCAAACAGAAAGATACCGCGACAATCTGGCGCTATTATTGGGATAGCATCGAAGCTTGCGTCCCTCCTGAGCAAGTCGTGGCCACATTGAACGCAGCCGGACTGAGCCAGGTGAAACGACATCTTGAAGTCGGTATATTTTCCGAATATCAGGCAGCAAAGGCCCCTACAGTACAGCCCGGCTAATCGTTCCATTCATGTCCATTGCCGTTCCCATCGCCGCTCATCAAACAGAAGCGCTGCTGTTTTTTACCCTGCTGCAGCTCACCGTAATCGTACTTGCTGCACGTATTGGCGGCGGGGTTGCATTGCGTATCGGACAATCAGCAGTAGTCGGTGAAATTGTAATCGGCATCCTGCTCGGGCCTTCTCTGTTCGGACTGCTGGCTCCCGATGTATTTCAGTATGTATTCCATTCCGGCGCACCGGAACCGATGCAAATGTTGTCGCAAATCGGGTTGATACTGCTCATGTTTCAGATCGGCCTGGAATTCGATTTTGCGCATCTGAGTGAACGCTATAACCGCTCCGCCGTGATGTGGGTGGCTGGCGCCAGTCTGATTGTGCCATTTGCACTGGGTTTTGCCGTCGGCAAGATCAGCGCACCGACACTCTCACCGGGCGTACATGTGTTGGGGTCAGCGCTGTTTGTGGCCACTGCGTTCTCGATCACGGCCCTGCCGATACTCGGTCGCATCATGATGGAATTCGACATGACACGCACGCCGATTGGCGTGATCGCCATCAGTGCGGCAGCGATCAACGATGTTATCGGCTGGCTGCTGCTAGCGCTCATTACAACGCTTACCCTGTCCGATTTCAATGCACCCAGCTTTGCACTCAAAGTGGTACTGGTACTGGGATTTTTTCTGCTTAGCTGGCTAGTCGTGCGTCCGATCATGAAGCGCATCCTGCATCGCTGCGACGCGAAAAGCGGCGCCCTTTCGCACAACCTGCTCGGCATCGTGCTGGCAGCTGTTTTTCTGTCGGCAATGACGACTTACCAACTCGGTATTTTTGCCATTTTCGGCGGTTTCATGATGGGCGTATTGCTGCATGACGAGCATGCTTTTGTGCGTACCTGGAAGGCGCGCATCAGCCCGTTTGTCATGGTGTTTTTTCTGCCGATATTTTTTACCTATACCGGCCTGCGTACCAATATCGGCAGCCTCGACAGCGCAGCAGCCTGGGGCTGGTGCGCGCTGATCGTCTTCCTTGCCACACTGGGCAAGTTCGGCGGCGCCTACCTGGCGGCGCGTGTTGCGGGGATGAGTCACCACGAAGGCAAAGTCATGGGCATCATGATGAACACCCGCGCGCTGATGGAATTGATCGTGATTAACGTCGGCTACGATCTCGGCGTGATCTCTCAGCAGATGTTTACCATTCTGGTGATCATGGCAATTTTCAGCACCATTATTACCAGCCCGTTTTTACGCGCCTGGCTTCCGCGCATCGGTATAGCGGTTCCAGCGCGTTCAAATGCGCTTGAGCACTCGACGCAAGATCAGCATGGGTAATCGCAATACAAATCCCAGAAACAGGCGCGTATGCATCCAGCTCAATAGCAGGTTGTCGCGCAGATAACGGAAATGCGATACGCCGCCCTCCTCCACTCGATAGTAGCGCACCGGAGCAGGTAGATTAATCGGCCTGACCCCACGCCAGCACAGCCGCACCACTGCTTCTGGATCGAAATCAAAGTGGCGCATCCACGGCTGATGACGCATTACCTGCCGCAATGGCTCAACCGGATACACGCGAAATCCGAACAGCGAGTCGCCAATGCCGGCCCAAAGCGTTTCCAGGTTGGCCCACAAGTTCGATACGCGCCGCCCTTGCACGCGTAGGCCCGGCGCACTGGCATCGAATACCGGAACACCCAGGATCATTGCCGCCGGCTGACGCACGGATTCGGCCATGAACGCCGGGATACACTCGGCAGGATGCTGGCCGTCCGAATCCATGGTCAATACGTGACTGAATCCCGCCGCGGCCGCTTGATCCAGGCCATGCAATACAGCCGATCCCTTGCCCTGATTGCGTGACAAAACCATCACGCGCAGGCCGTTATCTTTTGC
>JBDSHM010000496.1:0-3191 GCA_039918495.1 Sulfuriferula sp.
CCATGTATGGGCGGCTTCATACCATACTACCGGAGAGTTATCTCGAAACTGTCGGTAATAATCATAGCGGATGGGTTCAATATTCGCGGAAGAAAGGTCGAACGTGGTGTTCATATTGGTTCCTCTGGTTTATTCGGAATGAATTTCTAAACAGATTTTACGAGTCGGTTGCCATCTAGAAACTTGGCATGGCAACCGGATCTAGTCGTAAGGCCCCAGGGCTACTCTCTGGGTAGTCACATCTTTCGTTCTTATCAGGGCGTTGCTGATCTTTGAACTCCTTAACGACGGATAACGAGGCGCTGTTTAGTTCGCATAGATCAGGCTGAAGCATGCAGACAGCAGCTGAAGTGCCCAAAAAATAAAGACGACCTGAATTGATTTGCTCTTTCATTGACCTATAGATTTCTTTGAAAAACTGAGCTGGACGTGTGTCTAGGCCTAAATATCTTGTTGTCTGATTTAAGTTTCAACCTCAATCCAGCAGGCAAAAATCGGATGGCCATCAATAATCATCGGCGGCCCAGCCCTATGAGCATGGAAACCTGCTCGCCGTAATAATCGTTCGATTCCAATTGGAGAAACAGTAATAATTCGCTTCGCGCCATAGTTGCTCGCACAAGCGATAGACTCTTGAAGCAACTTGATTGCTATTGGAGAAGAAAACTGTCCCAATTGAGGGGTGGACTGACTCACGAAATCCATCGCGGCAAACCGCGAAAGTTCCCACACGTCGGAACCGCATGGCGGCGGGAGGCCATTAAGCAGTTGTGGAAAGATTTCACCCAAGAGATAGGGGGCATTCGTAGGAAGAAGTCGAGCGCAGCCATTAACGCAACCTTCTTCATCCTGAGCGACGACATACAAAGTGTCTGGGCGATCGAACTGGTCAAACTCCATCCCGTCTTTAGTATTAAGTTGCCAGCCAAGCATTTCAACAAACACCTTGTGTCGGTAACCCGAAACTTTCCTGAATAAATCTACTGAAAGTTCCTTCGTTGAGCCTGCTATAACGCTCATTGCTACTCTCCTGAAAATCATCTTCTATGGAGTAGCATTTAATAATACGGTTATATTTTTTATAACTGTTAAAGTTGACAGGTGGTAAATACCGGATTCAAAAGTGAAGTGCCTTTTGGTGCGCATTTATACCCGGTAGCGAAGGCCTATATGGTTTCGTACAATATTTGACCAGTCTAGTTCATTAACAAGTGCCTCGAGGATGACCGTCGTCTTCGCTGGCCCAACATCTATACCGAGTGAGTCCTGTAACATGAGGTTGCTGCGTGGTGCACTGATTCTATGTAGCAAGGTACGATCTTGGTCAGCATGCATTTGCCAGTCCCACCCGATTGTGATGGCAGGGGTTGTGGTGTTGACCCATTCGGTGTAGCCAGTAATTTCTGTTGGAATTGCACCGCTATAAATCGATGCTGTAGAATTTTCATCAAGGCCAGAAATCAAATGGACTAAAGTAAGAGATTGAAGTTTTGCAAACGAAAGCCGAATATAGCCATCAGCCGATACAGATAGCATGCTAATTGTGACAGAAAAATTCTGTCGCCAAGATGTTGTAGTTAACCCACTCATGATTTTCAATCTCATTTTCAAAGCAATGTAAGAAAGCTGTAATAAATACACACATATTACTTTTATAATTACTATACCGGCAGTGGCATAACTGACAGGGGGGGCAACATCCATAGTAATCCAATGAACGATTTGGAATTGACGGTGTTGTTCTTCTTGTTATTCCATGCTGATAGGCATCAAGGTAGTTCTACTCGGCATGGGCGTATAATTTAAAAAAATTGCTAAGGTGGTATATGGATGGTTTGCAAGAAACTTTGATGCAGTCTTTGTTTAGTGCTAAGAACGAAATCAATTGGTTTGCGGAGTTATCCATTGCTGCCAATAAGTTAGGGTTTGATTTTTGCGCCTACGGCATACGTACAACTTTGCCCATCTCCAAACCCAAAGTGCTCATGCTGAACAACTACTCCCAAGACTGGCAGCAACACTACATCCATAAAAATTATCTGACAATAGATCCCACCGTACTACATGGCATGCGCTCGGTTATGCCTTTAGTATGGACAGACAATATTTTTTCTACTTGCAAGCCCTTTTGGGAAGAAGCTCGCTTTCACGGACTTCAGGTGGGTTGGGCACAATCTTGTCACGATGCCAAAGGTGTGGGTGGATTGCTCTCATTGGCTCGTTCACATGATGAATTAACACCTAATGAGTTGAATGCCAATTCGCTGATGATGTCTTGGCTGACGCAAGTTGCACACGAAGGTATGTCTCAGCGTTTGCTGCCTAGGTTAATGCCAGAAATGGCGATTGAACTGTCTGTACGAGAAATCGAGGTGCTCCAATGGACCGCAGAAGGCAAAACATCGGCTGACGTGGGTGAAATTTTGAACATTGCTGAGCGCACCGTAAATTTTCATATAAACAATGCGATGGTCAAGTTGGATGTGTGCAATAAAACTGCAGCGGCAATCAAAGCGGCAATACTTGGACTGCTGTAATAAACTCCTCTCTTTAAACAGGATGATTGGCTTAATGGTGCTATCCCCATCTGTTGCATAAACATTCGTTTGCGCAACACGAGGCAAAACTTAGTTTCAAGGCGATGGCAATTATTTTTAAGCAGACATTCAAAATCAACTATTTTCTGATAGCGTCAATGGCAGCTTCGGCCAGGCTGCCGACCGATTTCAGATTTCAGATTTCAGATTTCAGATTTCAGATTCCCGCGATGGGCAGCTGGATTATAATGCCGCCACGAATGATGAACACGTCATCAGGCAGGTGTGGGTCAATTTTTGCCTCCCGGCGATTTGCCGAAAGCAAACATATTAATACTGATTCGCATGATAAAAAATGGAAGAATATGGCCGCCATCAACCGCAGATTACGGATACCCGTAAATTCAAGATGAGGAGCTATCACGTGCCCTACGTACTGATCATTCATGAAGTGGAAGATTACCTCGCCTGGAAGAGGATTTTCGATCAGGCGGCTGAGATACGTAAGCTTGCTGGCGAGACCAGTTACCAGTTATTGAAATGCGATCAAAACGCAAATCACATTGTCCATTTTTCACAATGGACATCACTGGAAAACGCGCGGTGTTTTTTCGAGTCGCCTGAGCTGGTGGAGATACGCAAACGGGCTGGCGT
>JBDSHM010000497.1:0-4741 GCA_039918495.1 Sulfuriferula sp.
CTATGTGCTGGTGTTCTATGAAGCCCCGCACCGTATCCTGGACTGCGTGGCGGATCTGGCCGAAACCTTGGGGGGTGAACGACGCATCACGTTGGCCCGCGAGTTGACCAAGCTGTTTGAATCCATCCACCGTTTACCTTTAGGGGAGGCGCAGGCGTGGCTGGAAGCCGATCCCAACCGGCAGAAAGGCGAATTCGTGCTGATCGTGGAAGGCGCACCCGATGCCGGTATGGATGAAGACATGCTGCGTCTGCGCGATACGCTCACGGTGCTGCTGGCGGAACTGCCGGTGAAACAGGCGGCCCAACTGGCCGCCAGGCTGACAGGCCTGAAGAAAAATGCCGCCTATGCGCTGGCTTTGCAAATGAAGGAAGAAAACAATCCATGAACCAGATTACGCTTACCCGTCCCGACGACTGGCACCTTCACCTGCGTGACGGTGCCGACATGCAGTCGGTGTTGCCCGATACCGCGCGGCGCTTTGCCCGTGCCATCATCATGCCCAACCTCAAGCCGCCGGTGCGCACGGTGGATGAGGCCAGCGCCTATCGTCAGCGTATCCTGGCGGCTTTGCCTGCTGGGTCAGATTTCCAGCCTTTGATGACGCTGTATCTCACCAACAATACCGAACCCGGAGAGATTGCGCGCGCCCAGGCCAGCGGTTTTGTACATGCGGTGAAATACTATCCGGCCGGTGCAACCACCAATTCGGATCTAGGTGTGACCGATCTGGCCAATTGCGACGCGGTATTTGCTGCCATGGAGCAACACGGTATGCCGCTGCTGTTGCATGGCGAAGTGACCGATCCGGCGGTGGACATATTCGATCGCGAGACGGTGTTCATCGAGCGCCATCTCATGCCGTTGCAAAAGAAATTCCCCGCGTTGAAGATCGTGCTCGAACATCTCACCACGCAACAGGGCGTCGAGTTCGTCAACGCCGCACCCGCCCACGTAGCCGCCACCATTACGGCGCATCACCTGCTGTATAACCGCAACGCCATGTTTCAAGGCGGCATGCGCCCGCATTACTATTGTCTGCCGGTGTTGAAGCGCGAAGTGCATCGTCAGGCACTGATTGCCGCCGCCACCAGCGGCAGCGCAAAATTTTTCCTTGGCACCGATAGCGCACCGCATCCGCTGGGTGCCAAGGAAACTGCCTGCGGCTGCGCCGGCATCTACACCGCGCATGCCGCTATTGAACTCTATGCTGAAGCGTTTGAAACAGCCGGCGCACTGGACAAGCTGGAAGCCTTCGCCAGCCACTTCGGGGCGGATTTTTACGGTTTGCCGCGCAACAGCGAACGCATTACCCTGAAACGCGAGGCATGGACAGTGCCCGATACGCTGGGCATGGGCGCGACAAAATTGGTGCCGCTCAGAGCCGGTGAGTCGATGGCGTGGCAATTGGCGGATGAACCTGGGAAGGTGTGAGTCACGCATCTTTGGTTGCGGCTATAAAGGCATGCTAATCCGGTGCGATTGGGAAATAAGGAGGCATGATCTTGCATTAACAGGGCATATTGGTTATTCGGCATTCCACTCATACACTGTCACTGCTGATGAGAGCGTTGTATGAAGTGGATCGCTGAAAGCCAAAGTTTGCGCTTCTTGCAGACTGACTGCTTTGATGAGGTAAGCACCTCCTGATTTGTCGATAAATGGGCCAGCCAATCCAAGTTTTCCTTTCTGTCTGAGTTGATCCAAGAAAGTATGGTGCGCATCAATCACCGAAGGCTGAAACTGTGGCGTACGAATTGCCATGACTAGATATAGATACACTTTTTCCTTTGCCATAATTCATGTGGGTCGAATGATTTGATCATCCCTGATTGTTTGCGCCTTGTTGGGAATGCGCTACTTGGTAATGATCCACGTTGTTATTGCGAGGTCAATGAGCGAAGAAATGCATTCCGCCGTCAACAGGGATAACGGCACCCGTAATATAGCGCGCGAGTGGAGAGGCCAGAAAAGCTACCAGATAAGCAACATCCTCTGGCTCACCGAAGTAACCGACGGGAATGTTTCCGGCGATAAAGGTGCGTCGTCCTTCTTCGGTTGGATGGAGCTTATTGAGTATCTGTTCGCTGTTGATTCGTCCTGGCGCGATACAGTTGATGGTGACGCCATCGGATGCTACGTCGCAGGAAAGCCCTTTAGCCCAAAGATGCAATGCTGCCTTGGCGGGAGTGGCAGCGTTTGATGAACGCGGTTCCATGGAGCCGCTAATGTTAATAATACGGCCCCAGTGCCGGGTACGCATTGCCGGGAGCACCGCCTCGGTGAGTAGCCTTGGAGCGGTGAAATTCAGTGCGAAAGCCTCCTCCCACACTGTGCCAGCATCCTCCATAGGCAATGCCCGCCAGCCGCCAGCGCTATTGACGAGAATATCTATCCGGCCAATACATTCGATTGATTCGTTAACAATGCGGGTGAGGTCATTCATATTGGCGATGTTGCCGGCCACCACAACGGGCGGTACTCCTCCGCTTTTCGTGATCTCGGCTGCCAGTTGTTCCAACCGGTCGACACGACGTGCGGTCATGACGACTTGGATGCCCTCGCTAGCCAGTACTTTCGCGATACCTGCTCCAATTCCGGAACTTGCGCCGGTGATCAATGCGCAACGCTTACCCATCTTCAAGTCCAATTTTTCCTCCTATATTTCAGTCAGTGTTAAACGCACATGGCACCATGGTGTGGCGGTAAGCAGTGCGCCGCTTTCACGGCGGCTACTCGATACCAGTTGATCAGAAGTGTATGCATATTTTTCCGGCATGCCCACGCTGTTCCAGATATCTGAATGCTTCGGGCGCTTCCTCAAAGGGGAAAACGTGATCAATGACAGGTTTGAGTTCGTGCTGAGCGATCGCTCTGTTCATCTGTTCAAACATCAAACGACTTCCGACATAGATTCCCTGCATCCGGATTTGTTTCACCAGAATCGAAGGTATAAAAAGTTCAGTCGTCATACCGGTTGATACGCCGATCAAGTTTATTTGACCGCCTTTACGGATGGCATTGATTGATCGAGCCAATGTGCTGGAACCCCCGATTTCGATGACAATATCAACACCCCTCCCACCGGTAAGTTTGAGGACCTCTTTATCCCAGTCCGGAGTCTGTTTGTAATTGATCGCCTCGTCTGCACCCAGGCGACGTACCAGTTCTAATTTGTCGTCATTACCTGATAGGACGATTACGCGGACACCCGCCATACGGGCAAACTGCAAAGCGAATAATGAAACCCCACCCGTACCTTGCACTAGCACTGTCATCCCGGGTTTAAGCTCGCTGTGTACCATTAGGGCATTCCATGCGGTTACAGCGGCGCAAGGCAAGGTGGCCCCTTCCACATCCGAGAGATGTGCCGGCACATGTACCACGCCGTCTTGATGCAATACGATGTGCTCTGCCAGTACGCCGTCCGTTATCCCACCTAGACTCAGGTCTTTCTCGGGCGGTTCGCCCCATAACCAGTTTTGATCGAAAATTCCCGCCACACGGTCACCGAGTTTCACGCGGGTCACGTTCTCCCCCACAGCGATCACATTGCCGACGCCATCAGACAAAGGTACGAGAGGCAAGCTCATGTACGGATAGAGTCCGTTTAATACCAGCAAATCGCGGTAATTCAGTGCTGCCGCCCGCATTCTGATCAGCACTTGTTCGGGTCCCGGAGTCGGACTCTTGCGCTCGGCGAGGGTTAAAGCATCCAGTCCGGTTTTATTGCGCAGCTCATACACTCGCATAATGTTCTCCTTGTGTTCGTCAACCATTGATAACCGTTCATTGCCTCGTAAAGCTGTCGTTCAGGACAACGCCTTGGTCCATCGATTGTTCTGTTTCGCATCAGTACGCATCGATTATTACTATTGTTCGCTAATAATAGAACAATAAAATTAACAATGCTACATGCGATAATGCAAACAATGAGAACATTGAATCATCCATCAGGAAAAAGCCTGACCTTATCCGGGGTGCTTTACGCGCTGAGTGACCCGGTACGCCTTTCTATCGTGAAAAGTATTGCGGTTCATGGCGAACAATCTTGCGGCACTTTCGGCCTGTCCGTAGCCAAATCCACCGCGTCACATCATTTTAGGGTGCTCAGAGAAACCGGTGTAATTCAGATGAGGGCAGAGGGAACGCAATACATCAATTCATTAAGACGAGAGGATTTGGATAGCCGTTTCCCCGGCCTGCTAGACGCTGTACTGGCCGCATCTGATCCTGTCTGATTCGGCAAGCGCGAATCGCGGGAAATGCTCCCGATAAGCAGTAACAAGCTGACCCAGCATCAAAATTAGCCCGCACTTGAATTTAATCCATGGGAGGGAATCCGGCAGCGCCTCTTCCATTTGAGCAGTACGGTTTCCGCCATCCTGCTTTGCCTGAGTGAGCATTTTTTCAGTGCGTTTGATGACCACCTCGATCGTGTCTTTTGGCGCATTGGTGGTAATCCCACCCGAAAAAGTTACCGTCAGACCGGGCGCGATGCTTGTCCAATCGCATGCTGCGACCGCTTTGGTTAAGCGATCCATTGCGATCAGACCATGATCCAGCCAGGTGGCCGGCAATACGATGCCGAACTGATCGTTGTCGAGCCGGCCGAACCGATCCACTGTTCTGAGCAATTGGATCGCGGTATCGGCCACTGTTTTCAATATGGCATCGCCGACCTGACGACCATGCTGGTCATTCGCAGCATTGAGATGGTCGATATCAATGATGGCGAAGC
>JBDSHM010000498.1:0-2252 GCA_039918495.1 Sulfuriferula sp.
ACTCAGCTTCGCAAAATGCTGCTGAAATTGCCCAGGATCAAGAGCCACTGACAGGGCGCCTGGCACGATTGTGTCTGCCTCAGCGGCAGACACAATGCTATCAGGCTGCTTTTTGAACCAGAGCATTCATATCACCCACGGCACGCATGGCCATTGCCAAGCCATGAGAGATGCTGGTATCAATGTCTTCAGGGCCCAACGCCGCGCCACCAACATAGATACCACGTCGTGTGCTGCTAAAGCTGCTGGTGTACTGCTCGCCCTTTTCAACAAAGCCATGCTTCTCAAGACCGATACCGAACACTTTGGCAAGCTCTGGATTTTCTTCGCTAGGATCCATGCCAATGGCATGAACTACGATGTCCATCGGGATAACGATAGGACGCTTCACCAAGGTATCTTCACCCTTGACCAGTAAGCGGTTATCAGCAGACTTTGTAACCTCTGCAATACGCGCTTTGACAAATTTTGTCTTGTATTCTTCCTGGGATTTCCAGTAGAACTTGTCTTCATACAAACCAAAGGTGCGGATATCCATGTAATAAATGAATACATCGGTTTGCGGGGAGATTTCCTTGATTTCCATGGCCAAATTAGTGGACACAGTGCAACAAATTTTCGAGCACCACTCACGACCAATTTGGCGGTCACGTGAACCAACGCATAGCAGAATCGCTACGCGTTCTGGCACGCGTCCATCGGATGGGCAGGCGATCTTGCCGCTGGACACCATTTGCTCCATCTGGGTGGTGGTCAACACGTCTTCGTAAGTGCCAAAGCCCCATTCAGGCTTGTTAATGGAATCGAAATGCGTGAAGCCCGTTCCCAGAATAATGCTACCCACATTGACACTTTGACCATTGGATAACGTCACGGTGAAATTGCCCGCCTCGCCCTCCACTTTCACCACTTTGGTGGATTTATGGATGGTGACATTCGCATTGTCTTCAACACGCTTGACCATGCGACCGATTGCATCCTTGGCCCACTCACCGGACGGCACCAGCTTGGCATAACCCGACAGGATAGGCGCCCCACCGAGTACAGCTTCTTTCTCGACCAAAACAACTTTTTTACCAATCGAGGCCACGCCAGCGGCAGCGGACAGACCCGTGGGGCCTGCGCCCACAACCAAAACAGTATCAGACATTTAACTCGCTCCTAGTGCCAATTCGGGGTTGTACAAATATTCAATATTACCAGCCTCAACTTCTTTGAGGTATGCCTCGAATGTCTTCTTGGCCTCGGTCCAGGACATGCCCATCTTTTCAACCAACTCCTCACACGGAGAAGCATGCCACTGCAGCTGTACAATTTTGAATGGATCTGCGCCACACGCCAGCGCCGCAAATTGCACATCAGCCATGATAGGCACAGCAAAATCATTGTCGTGCGCTTTACCAATCCACTGGTTTTTGTCCATGGTAGTAATGCAGCCGGTGTCGATACCCAGCATCACATCCGCATTGGCTTCTTCACGCGCCACACGAATCTTGCGATCCATAGTGAAAGAACGGGTAAATTCGCGTTCGGAGATGATGTGGCGGAAGCCGAAACCACAGCAATCGTACCAAGTAGAATAATCAATCAGCTGTGCACCCAGCGCCATCGCTACAGAGCTTCCTACCGCAGTACGATTGCCACCCAGTACGCTCGGATCGTAAATTGCATCCTCGTGAACCATTTTGTAGTAATGGCAGGCTGCGTGCATGGTTACGCGTATGTTGGACACATCAATCGTCTGCAACTCAGAAGCGATGCGATTGCGCATCACATGCACCCATTCGGAGTAGTGAATGATCTCTTCCGGGATGACCAGTTTGCCATCAACAAGACGTCCAAGCTTGCCCAGAATCTTGGTAACACGCTCGCGCAATTCAGCAGACTCAACCAAGTACTTGCGGATTTCCTTGTAGTTGCCGAAGGATGTGCCGCAATGCACCAGCGGGAAGAAATGACCCGCTTCGTAGCCGTGCTGCTTACCTGAAATGTAAGCCTGGTGAAAATTGCGCATGAAAACAGCGGCCAGCGACTCGACGTTACCGATACCTGAGCCGTGATAGTTCCATGCTGTGCAGGAAGTCTGATCGGTTTCATCCAAATAATCTTTACCTGGCTCGAAATCAAATTTGTTCATAAACCATAACAAAGACGTCGGGTAACCAGGGATATTTCCACACTGGCCACAGGATTTGTGGTGCCACAGTTGCATAGTTGGCACTTTTTTGGTCCAACCGAATAGGGTTTGCACC
>JBDSHM010000499.1:0-2835 GCA_039918495.1 Sulfuriferula sp.
TGCGCATCACCGGCTCCCTGCACATGACCATCCAGACGGCGGTGCTCATTGAGACGCTCGTCGCCCTCGGCGCGGATGTGCGCTGGGCTTCGTGCAATATTTTCTCCACGCAGGATCATGCGGCAGCTGCAATTGTTGCGACCGGCACCCCGGTATTTGCGGTCAAGGGCGAATCACTGACCGAATACTGGGACTATACCCACCGCATTTTCGAATGGCCGGACGGCGGTTATTCCAACATGATTCTGGATGATGGCGGCGATGCCACCATCCTGCTGCATCTGGGGACGCGCGCGGAATCCGACATCGGCGTGCTGGCCAAGCCCAGCAGCGAAGAAGAGCGCGTGCTGTTCGCCGCCATCAAAGCCAAACTGGCCGTCGATGCCACGTGGTATTCCACCCGTCTTGCGCAAATCAAGGGTGTGACTGAGGAAACCACCACCGGTGTGCACCGCCTGTACCAGATGTTTGAGCGCGGCGAGCTGAAATTCCCGGCGATCAACGTCAACGACTCAGTGACCAAATCCAAATTCGACAACCTCTATGGCTGCCGCGAATCGCTGGTCGACGGTATCAAACGCGCTACCGACGTCATGATCGCCGGCAAGATTGCCGTGGTCGCAGGTTACGGCGACGTCGGCAAAGGTTCAGCGCAGGCATTGCGTGCGCTGTCCGCGCAAGTCTGGGTCACCGAGATCGATCCGATTTGCGCCTTGCAGGCTGCCATGGAAGGCTATCGCGTGGTAACCATGAATTATGCCGTGGACAAGGCCGACATTTTTGTGACGGCCACCGGCAACTACAATGTCATTACCCATGACCACATGGTGAAAATGAAAAACCAGGCCATCGTCTGCAACATTGGGCACTTCGATAACGAGATCGACGTCGCCGGTATCGAAAAATATCAGTGGGAAGAAATCAAGCCGCAAGTGGACCACGTGATTTTCCCGGATGGCAAGCGCATCATTCTGCTCGCCAAGGGTCGCCTGGTGAATCTGGGTTGCGCCACCGGCCATCCGTCCTACGTGATGAGTTCGTCGTTCGCCAACCAGACCATTGCCCAGATCGAGCTGTTCACCCGTACCGCCGACTATCCGGTCGGCGTGTATACCTTGCCCAAGCATCTTGACGAAAAGGTTGCGCGCCTGCAATTGAAAACCTTGAATGTGCAATTGACCGAACTGACCGATAAACAGGCCGCCTACATCGGCGTGGACAAGAACGGTCCGTACAAGGCGACGCATTACCGTTATTAAACCGGCTCAGGGCGGCGGCAAACACACTCAACCGGAGAAACGACCATGCGTATCTTGCTACTGTGGTTATTGAATGCCGTGGCTTTGCTGGCCGTCGCTTACCTGCTGCCGTCTATCCAGGTGGCAAGTTTTGGCTGGGCGCTGGTTGCCGCACTGGTGCTGGGATTGATCAACAGTATAGTGCGTCCGGTATTGGCCATTTTGACACTGCCGATTACGCTGCTGACGCTGGGATTGTTTTATTTTGTGTTGAACGGCTTGTTATTCTGGCTGGCTGGTAGTCTGCTGCCGGGTTTTCATGTCACCAATTTCGGCGCTGCATTTGTCGGCGCCATACTCTATGGCGTCATTGCCTGGGTGCTCTCGGCACTCATACCCGGCAATAAGGATTAGGCCTGCATATGGTTACGCGTACTTTCAGCTTTGAATTTTTTCCGCCCAAATCGCCGGAAGGCATGGACAAGCTGCGCGCCACCCGCGATCAGCTTGCCTTGCTGCAACCGAAATTTTTCTCGGTGACATTTGGCGCAGGTGGTTCCACGCGCGACCACTCGCTGGAAACGGTGCTCGACATCCAGCGCGCCGGCTACGCAGCTGCGCCCCACCTGTCCTGCATTGGCTCCACCCATGACAATATCCGCGCCATCCTGCAGGAATACCAGACTCACGGTATTCGCCACATCATTGCACTGCGCGGCGATCTGCCTTCCGGCATGGCCAGCACCGGCGAATTTCGCTACGCCAACGAACTGGTGGAGTTCATCCGTCGCGAGACCGACGACTGGTTCAACATCGAAGTCGCGGCTTATCCTGAATACCATCCGCAAGCCCGCAGCGCGCGCGAGGATCTGCTCAACTTCAAGCGCAAAGTCGATGCGGGCGCCAATTCCGCGATCACCCAGTATTTTTTCAACGCCGACGCCTATTTCAATTTCGTCGACGAATGCGCCGCGCTCGGAGTCACCCTTCCCATCGTGCCGGGCATCATGCCGATCGGCAATTTCTCGCAGCTGGCCCGTTTCTCCGATGCGTGCGGTGCAGAAATTCCGCGCTGGATGCGCAAACGGCTGGAAGGCTACAGTGACGACATTGAATCCATCCGCTCTTTCGGCCTGGATGTAGTGACCGATCTGTGCGAACGTCTGCTCAAGGCGGGCGCTCCCGGGTTGCACTTCTATACCATGAACCAGGCGACGCTCACTACCGCCATCTGGCAGCGACTGGGATTGTAGCCAGCCCGGTTTTCACTGCCAGCCATAGCGGCGCGTATAAAAACCCTTCATCGCCTGAATCAGCACGACATAACCCAGCAGGATAACAATCAGGAATGGGAAGTAGCTCAACGGCAACGCCTCCAGCCGGAGGTAATGCGCAAAGGGTCCCATCGGAATAAAAATGCCGAACGCCATAATGGCCGCAGTCATCACGATCAGCGGAGCGGACGCGCGACTTTGCAGGAACGGTATCTTGCGCGTGCGGATCATATGCACGATCAAGGTCTGCGACAGCAGCCCTTCAATAAACCAGCCCGACTGGAACAGGGTTTGATGCGCTACGCTATTGGCATGGAATACGA
>JBDSHM010000500.1:0-6664 GCA_039918495.1 Sulfuriferula sp.
CTATAAAAGAACATGAACCACCACGCATCCTTATCACGTAACACCTGCATATACTCGGCCATGGATTTGGCCGGCGGGCACTCTGGGCTGTCTTTGGCAAACAGCAGATACACCGCCAGCGCCATGCCCAGTGGAATGAGCGCCAGGCCGAATACACTATTCCAGCCGAATGCTACCGCAAGCCCGGGTGCGAACAAAGCGGCCAATACGGTCCCGGAGTTACCGGCTCCGGCGATCCCCAGTGCAGTACCCTGATGCTGGGGCGGATACCAGCGTGAAGCCAGCGGCAGCGCCACGGCAAACGATGCACCGGCAAAGCCCAGCAACATGCCCAGAATCAATACCTGCTGGAAGGTGTGGATACCGCCCAGCCATCCCCAGGCCAATGCGGCTATTACGATTACCTGACCGATCAGACCGGCTCGCTTTGGTTTGAAATGATCCACCAATACACCCATGACAATACGCAACAACGCGCCGGACAGGATCGGTGTGGCGACCATGATGCCTTTTTGCGCAGCGTCCAGACCCAGGTCGGTGGCAATTTGCACACCGAGCGGACCCAGTATTACCCATACCATGAAGGACAGGTCGAAATACAAAAACGCGGCAAACAATGTGGGTGGGTGCCCGGCTTTCCAGAATGATTTATCCATTTTCGGTTTCCTGCGGTAATGAGTATATTTAATCCGGCACGCCATCGGGCACCGGTCAGCAAGCATTAATGCAATGTGCGTGCCAAATATACGAACTCTATTTAATGCATTGTTTATATTAATATTTGTTTTAAATATTAATATTGTCGCAGACGAATTCGAGAAATGACGCCTCCGCTTGGTGCGTCAGTGCGTGCGGATGCACCGATGCAGGGAGGCAGGCTGATACGGTTAGTAAAACACCTTGTTTGTGAGTGCATGGTGCGCCAGTAAAAACATGGCCGCATTCCACGATTGACCTGGCATGCCGCTTGGTTCGCCGGTCTTGCCATGGAACCATTCATTGAATTGCCAGTTATTTATGGCATTGACCCGGGCGAGTTGGTCCAGCAGTTGCGCCGCCGGTAGCGTCTTGCCTAGCGCGGCCAGTGCCATCGACCAGAAACCGCCGATGAAGGGCCACGCACCACCATTGTGATACTGGAATTCGAGGTTCTGGCGATGACGGCCCATATAAGAACGCCACAGCGGATCAGTGACGCTGATGGGGTTGAGCACACTCGCCCCCGGACACGGCTGATTAACCGAGGCTTGTTGCAAGGCATGCAGGATACGATTGGCGGGCCCGTCATCGGCGAGCCCGAACAGGATGGCAAGCAGGTTGCCAAATACGTCGCCTTCTTCGCCCCAGAAGGAAAAATTGACGAAGCTCAGATAGAGTTCCCCCCGTTTGGCGCCATTGCGCACATAGTGGGTAAGCAGCCGTAGCCGCCGGTAATCCGGCATCTGGTTGGAGAAGGGATAAAACAGGTGGTTAAAGTGAAATTTGGTTTCCTGCGCGTGCGGCAGTTCATACAGTCGTTTCACGTAATACCAGAGGGCATTGCTGTAAAGCACAAAACCGGAGCGCGGCATGATGTCGGCCCAATCGCTGGCCTCATCCTGCCGTACCAGAAAAATCTGCGGGTGTTCCTGGCATCGTAGCCAAACCAGCGCCTGAGCGATTTGCGGCGCGAGGACATCTTCGATCGGATCGCTGGGGACATGCCGGGCATACAGCTTGATGGCAATCAACCACCACAAGGTGGCGTCGATGCAGCCCAGATACCAGAAATCGGCCTGATCGGCATCGGGGTCGACATATTTGGGAATTTGACCATTTTCGGCCTGATGATGGGCGAGGGTAGTGAGCCCCGCTTTCGCGCCACGCTGGAGTTCTGCGTCACCAGAAACCAGCATGCCGAGGGCACAAATGGCGGCATCCCGGCCGAATACCCGCGTATAACGCCGTTGCTCGGCCTGCGGAGAGTGAGAAGCCGCCCGAATGCCGTGCGGCGTCAGATTGCGCAATAGCAGCTGACGGGATTCATGGAGACAATCCTGCAGTAACGAGGAGGCTATTGGCATTGAAGCGGGTGAAACTGGGTCTTCAGTTGTTCGCATGGCCCGTACTCTTCCACATAATCACTTTTATTCACAGCCTTAAATGCCATAGTCGCTGTTTGCGTATTGATTAAATCCGGGTATCCGTATTCCGTGGTTGATATCCGGTTTTCTTGTTCATTGTATGCGAACCTAAAACCGTAATCTGCGCTTGATGGCCCCAATGCGCCCAATATGGGTTCCGCGTACCTAAGCCACGCTGGACGTCAACTATCGGGTATGCGCTTTCTGTGCTTGTCGGGCTGTGTTGTGCCATGAAGCGGCATTGCTGAACTGAAAAAACGGGTGGCGCGAACGACCGTAAACTGATCTGGGAGCAGCCTCTCGAATCTCTGGTTGTTCAGTCCGAACGTCGGTCGAAGCTGCCGTTCGCTACCCACCCAAAAAAGGTAATGGGAGATGGCTGCTTTCGGAAAACTGTCGCTTATAGGGATCGACGCACTGTTTCCATCTTTACAACCATTAGTTGAAGTGTTGGTCGGGTGAAACCTACACTGCTAAAACTCATTTCTATGCGCCAATGCAATCGCATCTGAAATATTATCGAGCTGTGGACTGAAACTTTCCGCAGCAAAAAACTGCTGCCAATGAATTTAGTTTTGCAACATAGTTTCGCAGCGTTCAAACCCGCATCCGCTCGTTTGTGCAACAGCATCGAATTGCACGAATTGTGGCTTGTTCATCAACCCGGTTCATATCTTGACTCTTCAGTAGCCTGCTATGTGATGACTGTCATGCGCACAATTATGCATGCCCCATGCAAGAGAAGATCGCACGAACATATCAAGCTATACGACTGCGTCTATGAGCTTTTAGTTTTTCAAGCACAGGCGGCAGGCAAGACGAAATATCTCTGTACAAATCATGGCCATGCCCATGGATCACAGTTTCATCGTAGAAACTGGCTCCTTTTAAGACGTTTCCCAAGTTTTGCGGTCGGTGGGGATCTTGGTCGCCGAAAAAAGCATATATTGTGGGCAGGGATGTAATAGGTAAACAGTCACGTAATCTGGTAGTACTGATGCACATTAAGGTGGAATTTTGGGCAAGCGCTTTCCTAGCCCCGAAGCTAACGTAACCACCGTAGCTGAAGCCAATTAGCAAGTCCGTTTGCCATTGAGCAATCTTTTCTTCCAGCCGCAAAACCGCCAACGACCAGACCTGGGATGTTACTAGGGAGGTATGCAATTCAGCGGCAGAACCTGAACACAGGTATAACTCGGGCAATAGGTCATCCATGTAGACAATTTTTGTCGTTAAACCTGTTCTGACAAGCGCTGCACTCCATTGATCCATATATGCGACATCACCATGTCGCCCATACATGTCAGACACGAGTAGCGCTGAGCGAGTCGGATAAGCCATGAAAAATGATCACTCCAAGAGCCATTAAAAACGCGATTGTCTGCATCATGGGGGCGGACGCGCCAATCCAACCAGATACTAAGGTTAGCATCACGGTAAAGCTCATCACGCCCAACATAGTTAGAATGGATCCTGAGTATCCATCTGTGCTGACGAGAGATGCTCTTTGAAAACTACGAGATATCGTGATCCCGTTACCGAAGGCGACTGTTGCCGCCCCAACGACGATGAACACGGCAAGACTTATATTCAGTCCATACCATAGGACCAAACTTCCAATTGATGAGCATGCGGTACCTAGAAGTACAAGCCGTGTTGGCGAACCAATTGCCTTGAGTTTTTCTAGGGGTAGCAGGTTGCCAGAGGAAAAGGCAAAGGCAGTGGAGAAGATAGCGAGGCCGCTTACCGTTGAACCGTTTGGTAGCTTGTCCAATGTGCTTAATGACAGCAACATCAAGAAAAATCCTCCATAGGCCAAGATAGCTACCGCCATAAATGCTACTGAACCGGAAAAGTTGAATTGGACGGGCTCCAGCATGACTAGAGGGTTACTTTCCTGGCGCAGCGCGGCTACAGCGACTATACCTGTTATGACGAGAAGTGCCCAGGATAGGCCAAGCGCTGGAGTAATTCCCCAACGCTCCACAACCAGGCCCACAGCTAGTCCTCCGCTTTCCAGCCCCAAAGCTGAGACTCCAAAAATGAGAGGGAGTTGTTCATATCCACCGTTTCTTTTTAGGTCGCGATAGAAGTTAGCTAATAACACTACTGCGCTGGCTCCTAGCACCATTCTGCCAATGATTTGTGCGGACGGCGTTTGTAGAAGGGTGGCCCCACCGGCTAATAGACTTACCAGCACTGCGACACGCCACCTTTCAACTATGGCTAGAGCATGTGGTCCGCGCATAAGCATTGTTGCTGCCGCTACGGCGAAGCCTAGGTGATAGGCCAGAGCCACAGACAATGCATTTCCCTGCCCTAAGGCTTGCGAAAACTGCGGATGCGATAGTACGGGAGGGGCGACATGCAAGGGAAAGAATGCGGCTGCGAATAGGCAGGTGCGCCCCAACAAAAGTCTTATTTTCATCAACAGACTTCCAAATCAATTGCAGATACCACATCAATCACCCACTGCTCGCTACAACCTCTTTCAATTCCCGGATCGAGGTGGTGAGCCCATTCGCACATATCCAACGTCTGTTCACGAGCGTGTATGTCATATGCTTGTATGAGTTTCGAGTGCACACGAAGGTTTTCGATCTCTACTCTTGCCTTTGCCATTAGCTCCTGTATGGCAGAAGCGGGCTGGCTTAATGACAATAAGCTATTGTACGATCCATCAAAGCCAAAGCGCCGCATGCAGAAGAGTACCGCGTTCACAGTCTCGTGCATTTGAAATACTACGCGGGCTTGCGGGCACAACTCTTCGCTAAGAACATTAACTTGTCCTACCGCATTCCGGGCAAGATCTCCGCTGTCACCTATAGTGTTTTCTAGGTCGTCAAGAAACTCCAATACTCTCGACTTGGGAGTGATGGCTTGAGATTGTTCGAGCCTTGCTGATAGAGGCGATGGCTGCATGGGATATGACAGATGAGGAAGGCACTCAAAGGCTGGAGTGGTGAACATTGGGACGTCGAAATTTTCTTTTGAAGACTGAAAGTACAGCACACGACATGAATGGTGGTCGTTGGAAAACGCTGTATAACCCAGCCACTCATTTATAGCCCGCTCCGAGGCGTGACCATGTGTGGCATGTCCGATGTCATGCAGCATGGCCGCCATGGAGAGCGACTGCCGAAATTTAACTTGGTTGTGTTGGAGGCCAATCCGGGACGCAATAGCGGCCATGTTGCGGCAGTGTTGCCCTCGTGTGCGAGCTGTTTCTGCGTAGGATGCGGGTAGGATCTGCGGCACCCGGTCAAGGCGTCGTATGAGGTCTCGAAGGTAATTATGTCGGTGCGGGTAGTTACGGAGGGCCACACTGTGGTACCCCGTCAGACGGGCATTGTTTCGATACTGATACTTACTCATGGCTATAGCAGTCCTAGGATATCAATTTCGCTCAGATTAAGCGTATTGCACCTTGATTGGCATAGTTGCTACGCCGTGAAATGTGTCGTTCCTTGTCCAACTTGGGAACGCTAAGTCATATTGAGGCTCTATCGAATGAAGGGAACCTAGGAAATGATGAAGAATCTCTGCAATAGTGATATTTGCCAGTGCCGCACCGATGCAAGTGTGAGGACCCGTACCGTAATGAATACCCTTGCGCTTGGGCTGGCCCGGTAAAAAAGTGTCTGGCTCAGCATAAATGGCACCGTCGCGGTTCGCCGCGCCCAGCATTAGGTAGATAGAGTCACCTTGACAGATTTTGCATCCCGCCAATTCGAAATCACTTACCGCATGGCGAGTTATAAATTGTATGGGGGACTCCATGCGCATGCTTTCACCCACAAGTTGTGCGACCCCCTCAAACGTGCTTTGCTTCCCCAATGTCATATATTTTGGGTTTCTAAAAAGCAAATGCAGCGTGTTGGCTAATACGAATTGTGGGATTTTATGGCCGCCGAAAATTAGGTGGATGAGTTGTAACATCAACTCTTCTTCAGTAATAACAGAGCCGTCTTCCGTTGTTGCACAAGCTAAATCACTAAGAAGATCCTGCCTAGGGTTTTGTCTACGTACGGAGATAGCATGGCGCAACGCTGCCTTCATCTCTAATAACTGAATTGCAGTGTTTTCTGCAATCTGTTTGTTAGGTATTGGCGAGACTACGAAATCTTGCATAAAATCAGCGATGGCGTCGGACCAACGCAAAAAATCAACGACATTTATCTCATCTAGGCCTAGCATAGCAGCTAGGATTTCAGCTGGTACTGGATGAGCCAGTTCTTTGACAAAGTCAATTTCTGGCTTATCTCTTAGTGCTTGTAGGCGATTGGTTAGAATGGTAGATATCCGTGAGCGCACTCGTTCGATATATCCTCGATCAAATGTATGGTTCATAAATGATCGTAGGCGCGGATGAATTGGCGATTCGTTATAAATCATCCAGTGTGAGATAGTGTTTACGATTTCTCGCAATGCGGGTTGATCCTCTAACATTTCGTCAGTAATCTTCTCCTTAATCAAGTAGTCGGTTTTAACCATATCACTACGCGCCAAACCTGCAACATCTGCATGCCGAAATATTAGCC
>JBDSHM010000501.1:0-3261 GCA_039918495.1 Sulfuriferula sp.
GGTTTTAATTGCGAATTCGGATTTTTGTTCTGCTTGGACGTCAAGCAGGAGTGACTTTCTGAATGATATTTTACAAGCCAAGTGAATTACCGGGTCGGTATACGTGCATCACAGGGTTTCATCTTGCGGCGGTTTGATACGGCCCAGAGTGTAAAACCTTTCTTAAGAAGTGTGATTTGAGAACCCATCGAGCACACATCGAGCTGTTCGATGGGTTACGGAAAGATTTAAGGCGTAATAGGCAGATAGCCGGACTTCTCCAGATCAACCATCGCACCGATACCGGACGTCACGACTCGGCTATAGGGAAGAATGTCATGAGGTGAGTAGCCCTTCAATTTCATGGCAACCGCGCATTCATACATTTTTACCCCGTTTTTGTTGAGGGCATCGAGTATCTTCAAGTTGGGATTGCCTTTGGGGTGCGGCTGTTTCACTTTCTGGTCGTAAGCCTCATCCGTCAGCAGAAATTGTGCGCCGTCGCCTCGGAAGACCATCACTATTTCATAGTCTTTGCCCGGTTTCATGCCCAAGGCAGTATATTGGTCATACAGGTTTTTTGCCGCCAACACTTGCTTGCTGATCCCGTTTGGAACGGTGTCGGAATAATTCACCTGTATCGCGATCTTCAGTCCTGTCTGGTTAACAATCTGGAGCGGCGCCATTGTATTGTTTGCCATGGTATCGCCGGTTTCGGCAAATGCCGTAGCTGATATGCCCTGCAACGACAGCATTAGAAATGCAGCGATGGCCATCGTAACTGGCCGCTTAGTTTTGCTCATGATTTTTCCTTGAATGTGCTGACTTTGGATTGAGGTATGGAAGAGTGATTGTGTTCATTGAATCTGAGCACGAGAGATTAGTGCCGGCAAAGCTAAATTAGTTCCTGCTTATATTCTTCAGGAACTATCAAAGATGAGGCAATTCTAAGGAGGAGTAGGTCAGGAATCGAGCCAGAGGGATCGCATTTTTGACATCCATGTACTTGAATTCAAGCTTTTAGGCTCTAGAAGGATGCAGATGCGCGGCCCTCTAGCTGACCTCGTAATTGCGCGTAGAGCGGCTCTTTCGAGTCCAGGTCATCTAACGCGCTGTGAGCATGAGAATAGAATGCGATTATTCGTCAGGTTCGTGCTTCCAATGCAGAATAATCGATTTGTTATGTTTGCCATCCAGCTTTACTTTTTGTGACAGCGTGACATCTCTCGAAACGGCTTTCACAATGTAGGTGCCCTTTGGCAGATTCACATACAGTATTGGGCCTGCTTCAGGCAGCGTAAATACAGTCTTGCCACGAAGATCCACTATTTTAACTGCTACGTCGGCGATATAAGTGCCGCTCTTTCCTTCGGAAAAAGTAATGTGGAGTGGATATTCTTTGGCCGAGCTTTGCATCTTTGCCAACTCGCCTTCCCCTATACCGCCGTTCAGATAATTGGAGGCGGTATTTTCCGCAAAAGCGGATGGCAGGGTTACGAGTAAAGCCGTCGTCAGCAATAAGGGTTTATGCAACTTCATAAAATAGTTCCTTTCGTCTATAAATATCGTTGAGACTATAGTTTGCAACTTCCTGACTGTATTCCTGAATTGCTACAACGCAGCCGTGAAAAAAATGGATTCAGGTGAGCTGCAATAACCGATCTACCGGTACATAGCGCCGATTAACTTATTTAGAGTAAACCAATTTCAGTTGAAGAAAATAACAACCCCGGCATTTAATATAGGATGCGTTCAGAAATTGACAAGAGCGGGTGGAAATTATGGACAAGGATAATCGTAATTACTATGAGTAAAGCCTTTACCAAAGAATCTGAAACCGACGAAGAGGATATTGAACCTGCAACACAGCTTCTTCCGCCGGGTGCAAAAAATTACATGACGCCGCGTGGTTACGCGTTGCTCAAAACCGAATTCGACCATTTGCTCAAAGTGGAACGCCCGCAAATGGTGGAAACGGTCTCGTGGGCGGCATCAAATGGCGACCGTTCCGAGAATGGTGACTATATCTATGGAAAAAAACGCTTGCGCGAGATCGACCGGCGCTTGCGTTATCTGACCAAGCGTCTGGACGATCCCGTCGTGGTTGATCCTTCCACTCAGCAAGAATTGGAGCAGGTTTTTTTCGGCGCTACGGTGAGTGTGGGTGAGGCAGATGGCAGTGAGCATGTCTACCAAATCGTGGGGGGGGATGAGGCGGATCCGGCTGCGGGCCGCATTAGTTGGGCGTCACCGCTGGCTCAAGCGCTGGTCAAGGCGCGCGCGGGAGATGTTGTGCGTCTGCAAAGCCCATCCGGGTTGCGCGAAATCGATGTTCTGGAAGTGCGTTACATAATAAATTCTCAACCATCTGTACCAGGGGATGGCGCCTAACCAGGTTCGCCCCGGATAACAGGTGCACCTGCTCTTCTACAACACTTAATATCAAGCCTTCAGACAAGCGGCTATGTGCTTATTTTTGATTGTTAATTAGCGTTTGCTAATTTTGTGTAAGTGTTTGTAACATCATGAAAAAATCCCTTTTGGCTGCTTGACCTCATATGGCTTTTTAACTATAGTGGGTCGAAGTGGTAAATTGTGGAGGAAAGTGGGAAATTTCCTCCTCGGTATGTAAATCAAGGGATCTCATGTTCCGTGGCGTCGCAACACTAAACCTGGATAGCAAAGGTCGGCTGGCAGTGCCGTCCAGGTATCGTGACGCGCTCATGGTGCATGGAGCCGGACGTGTCGTGGTCACTGCCGATCCCAGCCAGTGTCTGCTGTTGTTCCCGCTACCGGAGTGGGAGCCCATCGAGAAAAAACTCAATAGTCTATCCAGTTTCAATCCTCAGACACGCAGTTTGCAGCGCCTGCTGGTCGGTAATGCAGCCGATCTGGAATTGGATAGCGCGGGGCGTGTATTGCTGCCTGCCATGTTGCGTCAGTTTGCCGGGCTGGAAAAAAACGTGGTGCTGGTTGGGCAGGGCGTGAAATTCGAATTGTGGAATGAAGAGCGCTGGCAGGCGCAGATGGAACAGGCGCTGGTGTTCAGGGATGGCGCCATGCCGCCCGAACTCGAGGGCTTTTCTCTGTGAGCTTGGGCTTGCAGCATGAAACGGTTCTACTTGAGGAAGCGGTTGCAGCACTGAATATCAAGCCGGACGGTATCTATGTGGATGCAACCTTTGGTCGCGGCGGTCACAGTCGCGCAATATTGGCGCAATTGGGAACGAACGGACGACTGATTGCATTTGATAAAGATCCGGCGGCCATGGCGGCGGGACA
>JBDSHM010000502.1:0-2393 GCA_039918495.1 Sulfuriferula sp.
CGACATCCAGCACTTTCATGCCTGTTTTCAAACCACCGCGCATGAGCGCCTGGCGTCTGTAACGTGACCCGGTACCCCACGCCAGCATTGCCTCGATCCGATCATAATCCGGCGCGGTATTGTCGAAAATCTGGCGGAGATAGGCTTGTCGATCCTGTTCGGTCTGGTAGTAATCGGTCAACGGGATGTGCGGTGCATGCACGGGTGTAGGGGTGGGTGTTTTCATGTTGTCATTCACCGTTAAATCATGCCGCCGTTGATGGAGATAATCTGCCCGGTGATATAGGCCGCCTGGGTCGAGGCGAGAAAGCCGATCAGGTCGGCCACTTCGGCCGGGCTACCTGCACGCTTCATCGGCACCAGGCGTGCGATGTCCTGGGCATCGAATGCGGATTCGCTCATCGGGGTGTCGATAATGCCGGGTGCCACTGCGTTGACGGTGATGCCGCGGCTGGCGACTTCCCGGGCCAGCGATTTGGTTGCCGAATTCAGCGCGCCCTTGGCGGCGGAATAATTGACCTGGCCTGCATTGCCGGTCAGTGCTGCGATGGAAGATACATTGATAATTCGCCCCCAGCGGCTGCGGATCATCGGCATCATCAGCGGCTGAGTAACATTGAAAAAACCATTGACGGATACATCGATTACCTTGTGCCACTGCTGCGCACTCATACCGGGGAATACCACGTCGTCATGAATGCCGGCATTATTAACCAGAATCTGGATAGGCTGATGTTCAACGAGCGGAGTCAGCGCATCAGTTACTGCCGCACTGTCAGTCACATCGAATATCAGCGTCTGGGCACTGCCGCCTTCTGCACAAATGGCATCCGCTAGTGTTTGAGCAGCTTGAATGCCGCGATTGGCATGAATATATACATGGCAGCCGTCGGCAGCCAGGCGCTTGCAAATAGCGGCACCTATACCGCCGCTACCACCGGTTACCAGTGCGTTTTTCATGGTGTGTTTCCTAACGAATTGGATGTAAGTGCCTCAGCATTCACAACCACCGCCGCCCGGCCATCGAGCAGTATTTTCTCGGAGGCACTGATGCTGAATTGATAAAGAATATTATTTTCGCCGCGCGTGATGCAGGTGGCTTCCACCCACAAGTCGGCAGCGATGTCATCAAGTCTCGGTACATAGAGCTGCGTACTGCGTATGCTGACCAGATAGCCGATCCGTGCGCTGGTGCTGCCCGCTGGTGCAAGCAATGCACCATGTACAGCCATGGCCTGTGCTGCATATTCGATGCCGCAAGCGGTGCCGAGCCGCCCGTGCGAACGCAATGGATTATCCTTTGTTCGATGGCTCAGTGCCCGGCATTGAATATGTTGATCATCCCATGCTTCCACCCGATCCAGCAGGCACATGGTTCCCTGATGCGGAATATGGTCAGCTATCCAGGTATGGTCGAGTATCGGATTCAACATAGGCCAATTGCGACATCAAGACAGGTGTTATCGAGGTAGTCCAACACGACATGCCGATCTTGACCCAATGCGATGGCACGCAGGAGGGGCAAGCCCCGTGCGGCCGGAATGGAGATGCGCAGACTCTCGAGTAGGGTATCGTCGAGCCGATCTGCGCGTTCCTTGGTCAGATTGACGGTGATTTTCGCCAGCGCTTTTGCGCTGCGTTGCGGAGACAGTACCAAGGCAATACCGAATGCGTCTGGGATGGGTCTTGCGCTATACAGTGGCTCGGGATATGCGGTATCGCATGCCAGCAATACGCTGCGTGTGTTATCAACCACCACTTGACTCAGTGTTTCCAGCAATCCGGCACCGAAGCAGGCATCTAAAGCACACAATACCGATGAACCGTTCATCGCGCCGGTAGCGATACTCCAGTAACCGGATGCCGCGTTATGCACGGAATTATGAAATCGGGTTGGGGAAATCTGTCGATCATCTGTAGCAAGCATTTCGCAAATGGCATGGCAGTTTTCCCCATCACCACCAGACGAGGAAAACACACTAGGCAGCGTGGAAGGGTCGAGTCCGGCTGCCGCGATGGCTTCCAACCCTGTTGCCAGCGTGAGCTTGACGATGGCGCCACTGCGTCGGCGTTCAGCTGCCGGCAGCAACGCGGGTGACGGCAGGATGGTCTTGCTCGGTTGATAGGGCGTTTCCCCCCTCAGCACGGCGTGGCTGTCTGGCCAACTGGGCAAGCCAGGACCGAGCAGACCGATCCCTTCAATATAGGCTGTGAGCATCATGGATTGCCTGCACGCCCAAAAACCAGGCTGCAATTGGTGCCGCCGAATCCAAACGAATTGCTGAGTACGCGCGTCACCGGTTGCTCACGGTTTTCCAGTATATATTCGATATTTAGCGCCGGATCGAGTTGCCGTGTGTTGAGTCCGGCAGGTAACAAATTGTATTGCAACG
>JBDSHM010000503.1:0-2363 GCA_039918495.1 Sulfuriferula sp.
GGCGCTGCTTGCTCCCGTATCGGCACTGGCATGTTCCAGTTGCGGATGCACCTTGAGTCCTGACTGGGAAAATCAGGGATTGTCCAGCTCGCCAGGATGGCGAGTGGACTTGCGTTACGACTATATCAATCAGAACCAACTGCGCCACGGGAGTGGCACAGCCAGCCGTGGCGACATCACAACCGCACTGGCCAATGGCACGGTGGCTGAAACCGAGCAAACGAGCGCCAACCACTACTACACGCTGGGCGTTGATTATTCACCCAATCGCATCTGGGGATTCAATCTTCAGGTTCCTTACATTGATCGCAATCACAGCACACTGGGTGCAGGCGGCAGCGAGAATACTTACTCGCATACTCAAAGCATGGGCGACATCAAGTTCATTGCGCGTTATCAGGGGTTTTCTCCAGATGGGGATATCGGCATCCAGATCGGTCTGAAATTACCGACCGGCAAGCATGATTACAACTTTTCAAGCGGACCGGAGGCGGCCACACCACTGGATCGCAGTCTGCAACCTGGTAGCGGCAGCACAGATCTTATTCTTGGCGTCTATCACTATGGCACACTGAACAGGAACTGGGACTGGTTCGCGCAGGGCATTTTTCAGACGGCCATCAAAACCCTGGATGGCTATCGCCCTGGCAATGCGCTGAATCTCAATACCGGTGTGCGTTACATGGCGTTCGACAATATCGTGCCGCAATTGCAAATCAATGCGCAGACACGTCAGCGCGATACCGGGGCGAGCGCTGATCCCGCCAATACCGGCGGCAAGCTGGTTTATCTGAGTCCGGGTATCACGGTCACCCTCAACAAATCCACCAAGATTTACAGCTTTATTCAGGTGCCGGTGTATCAATACGTTGAGGGTCTGCAACTGGCGCCGCGCTGGAATGCGTCGGTTGGACTGAACTTCCGTTTGTAAGCAGTGCTTTCAAGTAGGGCAGAACATACTCATTCAGGCTGCTTGCATTGATGGGTTGTTCGCCCGACCAGTCCGTTTTGCGCAACACGCCGTTACGATCAATTACAAAGGTCAGCGGTAACCGCCAGATTCGCCCATAGCCTTCCAAACTGGCATCGGCAATCAACCCCAGCGGGTAAGTGTAGGCCGTCGCTACGGCACGTACTTTAGCTTCATCGCTACGATCTTCGACACTGACCGCAATAATCTCCAGGCCCTCTTTCTGGTACTGCCGGTAAAATTGTTCGAGTGCAGGCATTTCAGCCCGGCAGGGTGGACACCAGGTTGCCCAAAAATTCAGCACCACCACCTTGCCGCGCAGGCCAGCCAGATTCAGCGTACGCCCATCCAGGGTTTTCACGGTGAAATTCGGTGCTGCTGCGCCGATGCGCAGACTTTCTGCCAACGCTGGCGATGCACTGCTTACCAACAGTATTCCTGCCCACAAAAACCGCGCAATACGATGCATCTCTACTCCCGGCTAAGTGTCTAATATTCGTCAGTTTACCCGCTGCGGTGCAGGCCTTGCCTGCGACCAATTGTCGCTACGTTCCTGTCGCCACGGCAGGTACAATTGCATGCCATGACGCTAACCAACCGCTTCCTTACTGTGCCTGTCACTGGCATGTTACGCCGCCTGTTTGTGCTGCGCCTGTATGCCATTGCCGGGCAGGTGCTGGCGATAACCGTCGTCAACTTTGTTCTCGATATCCAGCTGCCGCTATTACCCATGTTCATGGTGGTCGCGTTAATGGCGCTGCTCACTTTTGCTACCTGGGTACGGCTTGCTCAGCCTTGGCCAGTGACTGGCATGGAGTTCTTCGCGCAGCTGCTGGTGGATACGATGGCGCTGACCGTGCTGTTGTTTTATAGCGGCGGCTCAACCAATCCTTTCGTGTCTCTTTATCTGTTGCCGATCATCATTGCCGCAATTACCCTGCCTGCGTTATACGCCTGGACCATCACCATTCTTTGCCTGGCAGCATACAGCTTGCTGATGTTCTTTTATCTGCCGCTACACATGCCGCACAGCGCAGCGGCTTTTGCGCTGCATGTGGCGGGCATGTGGCTCAATTTTATTGCCAGCGCGCTCTTGATCACCTTTTTCATTGGGCGCATGGCCGCCTCGATTCGCATCCGCGAACGCGAACTGGCGCAGGTGCGCGAAACCGGTTTGCGCGACGAAAAAATCGTCGCCCTGGGCAGCCTGGCTGCGGGCGCTGCGCATGAGTTATCCACGCCACTTGCCACCATGGCGGTCGTTGCAGGCGAGTTGCAGTACGAACACGGCGGCAATCCAACATTGATCACAAATCTCCAGATTCTGCGCGACCAGATCACCGCCTGTAAAGCGATTCTCAATCGGCTCACCGCCACAGCGGGCGCCGCGCGT
>JBDSHM010000504.1:0-3670 GCA_039918495.1 Sulfuriferula sp.
GATCATGCCGGCGCCGATGAAGTTCCAGAAGCCGACCGACATCAGAAAATAGAACGTCCATTTGTGCGGGACCGCAACCGGCTTGCCGTCGATCTCACCCTCGCCACGCGTGGTGCGCACGAAATCCCATGCATCCAGAGTCAGCAAGGTCAGCGGCACCACTTCAAGTACCGAGAACATTGCCGACAGCGCCATGTTGAAGCTGCTCTGGCCGGTGAAATACCAGTGGTGGCCGGTACCGATCAAGCCACCGAGGAAAAACAGGATCCCATCGAGATAAATCACACGCAGCGCGACGTTGCGGCTGGTCAAGCCAAGTTGATAAAACGTCAGTGCCACCACCGTCGTGGCGAAGAACTCGAAGAAGCCCTCGACCCACAGGTGGATGATCCAGAAGCGCCAGGTGTCGACCACGGTGTAGTTGGTTTCTGCGCCGTAAAACAGCGCCGGGACGTAGAACACCGGGATCGCCAAAGCCGCGAGCAGGAACATTTTCGCGAGCGGGCGCGCCGCGGGATCGGCCACCGAGCGTGGCCGCGCCAGTGCCCACAGGAGGATGAACCAGACCAGCAGGCCAATCACCAGCAGATACTGCCAGATCCGGCCGAGCTCCAGATATTCCCAGCCCTGGTTGCCGAGCCAGAACCACCAGGACCCGAGCATTTGCGAAATGCCGAGCCATTCGCCGAGCAGGCTGCCGCCTATCACCACCGCGAACGCGGCAAACAACACGTGCACCCAGCCGGCGAACCAACGCGGCTCTTCACTGCGCAAAGTGCGGGCCAGGAACAGCGCGGCGGCAACGTAGGCGGTGGCGATCCAGAAGATCGCCGTCTGTAGATGCCAGGTGCGCGTCAGGTTGCCGGGAAATATCGCTTCCAGCTGGAAACCATAGAAGCTGCTCGGGTCGGCGCGATAATGCGCGGTAGCGCCGCCGAGCAGTGTCTGCGCGAGAAACAGCAGCGCGACCACGACGAAGAATTTAACCAGCGAACGCTGGCCGGGACTGGCTGTGCCAGGCAACAGGTGCGGTTGGATGTGTCGGCCGCGACTGACCCAGCCGAGGTAATCGAACTTGCCGAATACGAGCAACACCGCCGCGGTGCCGGCAAGCAATACGAGCAGGCTGAGCGCGCTCCATATCAGCGCGTCGGGCGTGGGCAGATTGCCAACACTCGGGTCGTACGGAAAATTGTTGGTATAGGAATAATTCTCGCCGGGACGGGCGGCCACCGACGCCCAGGCCGCCCAGGTCACAAAGGCGGTGAACTGACGCAGTTCGGATGGGGCAGTAATGAGGTCGCGTTTCAGGCCGCCATTGCGTGACGGATGGCGGAAGTACTCGGTCCAGTAGTTGATCTGCTGGCGATGGCTTGCCGTTTGCGGGGCGGTAAAATGCAGCGTTGCAATGGCCGCATCGTAGCGATTGGTCTTGAGCGCCACCGCTGTTTCGGCATGCACTGCCGCCTGTTGCGAAAGAGTCAACGCAGCTAAAGGCTGCTGGTATTGTTGTTGGGCGATGGCCTCGGCGGTGTCCTCGCCCATGCGATGCAGCGCTTCGGCCGAGAAATCCGGACCGAGATAGGCACCGTGACCCCAGATACTGCCATTATCCATCAGACCATACTTGAGAAATACCGTCTGGCCGCCACGGATATCGTCCCCACTGAACAGCGCAACGCCTTGCGCGTCCACCACCTGCGCCGGAATCGGCGGCGCATTGCGGTAGGCAAGCACCGTGATCGTGATGAGCACGGCAAAGCCAAGCACCATCACGATCAGTAACGTGCGCAGCCACCATGGCGAAATCGGACCTTCATTTTCGGTCAACGGTTGGGCTGCAGCTCGCATAATTCATCTCCCTGATTATTGTCTCGCAGAGAGAATCACACCCAGGTGCTACTCTGCCCGCAGCCATTTCCGGGCATCGGCACGTCAGTATGATCGAAATATCGGGCTAACAAGTTGATAAATGGTTTGCAGATTACGCCATACTCTGTCGCCAGCAGGTTTCTCAACCATCGCGATCTTCTCGATGTCGTCAAAGTGATGGATGAAAAATCTGGCATCCTCCGCATTGCACCGATATCCCGGCCATGAAAGAGGGCATCCTCGTAATGCGCTTCCTTGAGGTGTGGCGCCCTGACGAGCCTCCGAAATCGAACTCAGACCTGGGTGCTGGAGGGTTCGTGAGTGGCCGCGTTCCACAAAGCAATCACCGGCACGTCCGGCTGGTGAGGATCGAAACCCAGCATGCTGCGTGACGCCGTGCCAAGCGAGAAATGCCGGGCCTCGGCTACCGCTAGGCCGATCCAGCGCATGCCAATGACGCTGCCGATCTGGCCGTGCGTAAAGAGTGCGACATTGCCATCCAGCCTGCGCAGCCTGGCAATGAGCCGATCGATGCGGATAGATATGTCATCCGGCATCTCACCGCCAGGGCAGCCATCCATATATACGTTCCAGTGCGGCCGCACCTGATGGATTTCAACAGAACGCCAGCCTTCGTATTCACCGTAATCCCATTCAGCCAGATCGGGCTCGATTTCCGGCGCACGATCCAGACCGGCCAACTCGCAAGTATGCAGTGCGCGCTGGAGTGGGCTGCTCAGCACATGCGCAAAGGGAATACCCTGAAGACACGTGCCCAGCGCATGTGCCTCGGCCTCGCCGTTCGGGGTCAAAGAGATGTCCGTACGACCCGTGTGCCGGCCGGTGAGTGACCATTCGGTTTCGCCATGCCGAATGAGATATACGCGCAGGGGCCTGGATGCGTGGCCCGTCATGTGCGCGCCTCTGGCATCGCGAATGAGTATTCGCGGCATGCTTTCGCAGCGTCTGTGTGCGCATGCATGGCTATTCTGGATTGCTCCATTTCCAGCTCCGGATTTCCGGCATATCCTGGCCATTCTTGTTGATGTATTGCCTGTGCTCGACCAGCTTATCCTTGAGTTGCTGCTTCAGATAGACACCTTTGTCGCCCGTCTGAGGCAGGCGGTCGATGGCGTCCATCACCAGATGGAAACGATCCAGCTCATTCAGCACGGTCATGTCGAAAGGCGTGGTGATGGTGCCCTCCTCCTTGTAGCCACGCACATGGATGTTGTCGTGGTTGGTACGGCGGTAGGTCAACCGGTGGATCAGCCACGGGTAGGCGTGGTAGGCGAAGATCACCGGCTTGTCCTTGGTGAAGAGTTCATCGAAATCCATGTCGCTCAGGCCATGTGGATGTTCGCTGGGCGGCTGCAGTTTCATCAGGTCAACGATGTTGACCACACGTATCTTCAGCTCGGGCAGATGCTCGCGCAGAATGGAGACGGCGGCCAGCGTCTCCAGTGTGGGCACATCGCCGCAGCAAGCCATGACCACATCGGGTGCGACCGCTTGGTCGTTGCTGGCCCACTCCCAGATGCCGATGCCTTTGGCACAGTGGGCGACGGCCTGGCCCATGTCGAGGAACTGCAACGCGGGCTGCTTGCCGGCCACGATCACGTTCACCTGCTGGCGACTCCGCAGGCAGTGGTCAGCGACTGACAAGAGCGTATTCGCATCCGGTGGCAGGTACACGCGCACGTGCTCGGCTTTCTTGTTCACGACATGATCGATGAAGCCGGGATCCTGATGCGTGAAGCCGTTGTGGTCCTGTCGCCAGACGTGCGAGGCCAACAGG
>JBDSHM010000505.1:0-5421 GCA_039918495.1 Sulfuriferula sp.
ATGACTGTTCCGGTCCTTACACTGATCCGGCAGCGAAAATAGATATACGCACCGGACTAGGCTCCGTGCGTGCTGGCTGGATCGAAGAGCGTAACGACACCGATGCGCTGACGGGTCTGAGTTCGGCGTACGGGCTTGAGCGACTGAATGATGCCGAGCTCACCGCCATGCGTTTCCCCGGACTTGCTCGGCAGCCGCGTCGTGCCAAGGCGGGCAAGAACGTGACGCAAATGCATTACGCGCGGCAAGGCATCATCACGCCGGAGATGGAGTATGTGGCCATTCGCGAAAATATGCGTCGCAAGGAATACATCGCGTCGCTCAAGGCTGCCGGCCCAACTGGCTTGAAAATGGCGGAATTGCTGGGCCGCCAGCATCGTGGGCAAAGCTACGGCGCAGCGTTGCCGGAGGAAATCACCCCGGAATTCGTGCGTGATGAAGTGGCGCGTGGCCGGGCTATCATCCCCGCCAACATCAACCATCCGGAAACCGAGCCGATGATTATTGGTCGTAATTTTCTGGTGAAAATCAACGCCAACATCGGCAACTCAGCGCTCGGCTCATCAATTCAGGAAGAAGTCGAAAAGATGACCTGGTCGACTCGCTGGGGCGGCGATACGGTGATGGATCTTTCCACGGGCAAGATTATCCACGAAACACGTGAGTGGATTATCCGCAATTCACCGGTGCCCATTGGCACAGTGCCCATCTATCAGGCGCTGGAAAAAGTGGATGGCAAGGCCGAAAACCTGACCTGGGAAATGTTTCGCGACACCTTGATCGAGCAGGCGGAGCAGGGCGTGGATTACTTTACCATCCACGCTGGCGTGCGCCTGGCGCACGTGCCGCTGACTGCCAAACGCATGACCGGCATTGTGTCGCGTGGCGGGTCTATCATGGCCAAATGGTGTCTGGCACATCACAAGGAAAGTTTTCTTTACACCCACTTTGAAGATATCTGCGAGATCATGAAGGCGTACGACGTCAGCTTCAGTTTGGGTGATGGCCTGCGTCCCGGCTCGATTTACGATGCGAATGATGAGGCTCAACTGGCTGAATTGAAGACGCTGGGTGAGCTTACCCAGATTGCCTGGAAGCACGATTGCCAGGTGATGATCGAAGGGCCGGGTCACGTGCCGATGCAACTCATCAAGGAGAATATGGATCTGCAGCTGGACTGGTGTGACGAAGCGCCGTTTTATACCCTGGGACCGCTCACCACCGATATCGCACCCGGTTACGACCATATCACCAGCGCGATTGGTGCCGCACAAATCGGCTGGTATGGCACGGCCATGCTGTGTTATGTCACCCCGAAAGAACACCTGGGTCTGCCCGACAAGGACGATGTGAAAGAGGGCATCATGGCTTATAAGGTCGCCGCCCACGCGGCCGATTTGGCCAAAGGCCATCCCGGCGCGCAGATCCGCGATAATGCCCTGTCCAAGGCGCGCTTCGAATTCCGTTGGGAGGATCAGTTCAATCTCGGTCTTGACCCGGACAAGGCACGTGAATTCCACGACGAAACACTGCCCAAGGACTCAGCCAAGGTGGCCCACTTCTGTTCCATGTGCGGTCCGCATTTCTGTTCCATGAAGATCACCCAGGACGTGCGCGACTACGCAGCTCAGCAGGGGTTATCCGAGCAAGATGCCCTGCAAAAGGGGATGGAAGTCAAAGCGGTTGAATTTGTGAAGCAAGGCGCGGAAATTTATCGCAAGGCATAATTCACATGGAAGCTTGAGGTCGACGCCATTCATGGATTGAGGCGTCGCACCGGTATTGCGCCGGAATAGGAAAGATTTTGTTTGGCCATCTGACCATACCCAGGTCGTATTTTCACAATATTTCCATATCATGAGTGCGCCTGATGTGATCTTCTTGCGCTTTCAGGAAACATCCGTCCAGCTGACTCGCGGAGAGTGAAACGAGTGTATATTAGCCTGAACTGATTCACGCCCTGTATGGGGCTTTTTTTGTGCGAGGTACGATGGATAATTTGATATATCTCAAGGCTTTCATCATGGGGCTGGTGGAAGGCATAACGGAATTCTTGCCAGTATCGTCTACAGGCCATTTGATTATTGCCGGCGACCTGTTGAATTTCAACGACAACATAGGCAAGGTCTTTGAAATAGTCATCCAGCTGGGCGCAATTCTGGCCGTGGTATGGGAGTTCAGGGCGCGTATTGGCGAAGTGGTGGGGGGCTTGGGCAGTAACCCCGCATCGCAGCGGTTTGCTATCAACATCATGATCGCCTTTATGCCCGCCGCCGTTTTCGGACTGTTATTCATCAAGGCAATCAAGGCGCATTTGTTCAACCCATTCTGGGTAGGCGTGTTTTTCATTCTGGGCGGCTTCGTGATATTTGCAGTGGAACGATACGCACGTAATCCGCGCATTCATCATGTTGACGACATGACATGGAAGGACGCACTAAAAGTGGGTTTCGCACAGGCTTTTTCCATCGTGCCAGGCACGTCACGTTCAGGTGCGACCATCATGGGCGGGATGATTTTCGGACTGTCGCGGCAGGCAGCCACGGAATTTTCATTTTTCCTCGCCATACCGACCATGTTTGCGGCGACTTTTTATGAAGTGGCCAAACATTGGCATGAACTCCATGTGCATGATTTCATGGTGTTCGGTGTCGGTTTTGTCACCGCTTTTGTCAGTGCTTTTTTCGCTGTGCGCGCCTTGCTGCGCTATATTTCAAACCATAGTTTTGCAATCTTCGCCTGGTATCGCATCGTGTTTGGCGTGATATTGCTGATCTATTTCCGCGATACCCTGTTTGCGAGTGTCGGCTAAGTAAATTCAGTCATGGTGCTTTGCTGCATATATGGTAATGCGGTAAATAAAGGCAGGAAGATGGCCCGCCGGTAGCGGGCCAGGATTCAGACTGTTTCCGGTTGCCGCATGTAATGCGCGACGTGGGCCAGCAGTTCTTCCTCCTGGAAGGGCTTGCCGAGGTAAGCATTGACCCCCAGGCTCATGGCGTGATCACGATGTTTATCTGCTGTGCGTGATGTAATCATGATAATGGGTACCCTCGCCAGTTGCGCATCAGCGCGCATGGTTTTGGTCAGCTCAAAGCCATCCATGCGCGGCATTTCGATGTCCAGCAACATTACATCCGGGATGACATCCTGCAGCATTTGCAATGCATCCAGGCCATCCTTGGCGGTGATCACTTCATAACCTTCGCGTGCCAGCAGACGGCCGGTAATTTTACGTACAGTGAGTGAGTCATCTACAACCATTACCACTTTACTGCGTACCGCATCCATTTCTACGATGGGTGCAGCGGTCGTCTCGGTATGTTCGCCTTGGCGTAGCGCCAATTGGACCGGGTTGAGAATGAGTACTACCTGACCATTGCCGAGCACCGTGGCGCCAGCGATACCACTGACCCGTGCTAACTGCGGCCCGATATTTTTGACCACGACTTCACGGTTACCAATCAATTCATCCACCAGAATTGCGCAGCGTTGGGTTGCGCTACGTAGCAGAATAATTGCGTTGTAGCGTTGTGAGAGGTGTGCCTGTTCCATCTGACCCAGAAGGTGAGGAAGGTAGAACAGGTTGTAGTGATTGCCCTGCCAGCTGATGGCGCCCGTAGCAAGCAGATCGACCAAGGCTTCGCTTTTATATTGCTGTACTTGTTCGACCATGGTGGATGGCAACGCATACAGGCGTTCGCCAGCCTTGATCAGAACTGTCTGCGTGACCGCGAGGGTAAGCGGCAGATAAATCATGAACTGCGCGCCTTTACCTGGCTCGCTTTCGACTTCAATACGGCCGCCGAGACTGGTGATTTCGCTTTTGACCACGTCCATACCAATACCACGGCCAGACAGTTCGGTGATTGATTCAGCCGTAGAGAAACCGGGTGCAAAAAATGTATTGCATCAGCTGGTTTGGAGCCACGTGAATCTCGGGTTGCAACAAGCCATTGGCGATTGCGCGAGCACGAATGGCCTCCAGATCAAGTCCGCGGCCATCATCGCGTAACGATAGCATGACTTCGTTACCTTCCTGACGCGCATGCAGCACGACTTCGCCATATTCTGATTTTCCGGAGGCTACCCTGTCCGCAGGGAGTTCGAGACCGTGAGCGACGGCGTTGCGTAACAAATGTTCGAAAGGCGCGACCATTTTTTCCAGTACGCTGCGATCTATTTCGACCTGCTCGCCAATGATTTGCAGGCTGGCTTTTTTGCCCAGGTCCTTGGCCGCGCGACGTACTGTGCGGTGCAGGCGATCAGCAATGCTGGACAGAGGCACGATACGAATATGCATCAAAGCCTGCTGCAGGTCGCGTGTCATCCGGCCTTGCTGGGTTAAGGCAGCTTCGGTTTCGTTCAGACCTACGGTAATGTTTTGTTGCACGGTGCCGACGTCATTAATACTTTCGGCAATCATGCGGGTCAGTTCTTGCAAGCGTGTAAAGCGATCAAATTCAAGCGGATCAAACTGGTGATCGTCCATATGCATATGCGTCAGCGTCGACTGCATCTGGCTTTCTGCCTGGATTTCCAGTTCACGCAACTGACTACGCAAGCGCCCGATGTTTTCTGCCAGTTCAGCCGCATTTTGCTTGATGCCGGATACGCTGCTTTCGAGACGCGAACGGGTGATACTGATTTCGCCGGCCTCGTTGACCAGACGGTCTACCATTTCAGAACGTACACGTAACATGCTTGCGCTGGTTTCCGGCTCGACCAGGGGTACAGCCGGTGTGTGCACAGGCTTCACATGGGGTGCTGCTTGCTGGTCTGTCTGGCTATCCTCCTCGATGATGGGCGTGGATGCTTCAGGATGCAGCAATTGATTCAAAGCGTCGTTAAGACGATCCAGTTCGATCTCGAATTCATCGAAATAGGCCGTGTCGAGTGAGCCGGATTCAAGTGCGTTGACAACCTGGGTTTCCATGACGTGAGTCAGCTCGCCGAGGCGCATGGCACCGGCCATACGAGCACTGCCCTTGAGGGTATGCAATAGGCGCTGCAAACTCGCCGATGCATCACTCTGGGTCGGGCTGGCGCGCCAGTTGCGGCTTTCGGAGCCGATTTTTGGCATCAGCTCAGATGCTTCCTCAAGGAAAATTGGTAGCAGCTGATCGTCCAGATCGTCCACAATATTGCGACGCGCCTGCTGCTCGTCGGCAGTGGCTAGCAGCTTGTTGAGATGCGGGATATCCGGAGCAGGTTCAGCAATATGTATTGATTCGACAGGCGCAGCTTCATCCTCGACGGTCGATGCTGTCGCAAGCTCGTTGCCGGCGACTTCGCCGTCTGACAACTGTGCTTCATTTTCAAGTGTGGCAGCCTGCAGCGCTTCCAAAGCGGCAATGATCTCATTGCCCGGTAGAGGGGACTGCTGGTCACGGATGCTGTTCAGCATTTCACCCAATGCAG
>JBDSHM010000506.1:0-2392 GCA_039918495.1 Sulfuriferula sp.
AAACGGATGGAGGGACTGGGCCCCGGCTCCAGCTTGAAATGCATACGCGCAGCGTACTCGCTGAGGTATTTTGCCTGCAGGGTAGAGGTGGTGAATTCCCAGGCGAGAAAGCCCGCCAGTATGCCGACGACAAGCAGGCCGCTACCACTGATGATCAGTTTGCTGCGCAGTGATGCCATATAATCATTCAGTCCCGGTTAAGCATTGACGAGCCAATCCCTGCCTACCAGGAAGTCACTGTATAACAGTGCTTCGGCGGTACCCGCTTCAGGCTGCCAGTTATAGCGCCATTTGGCGACAGGCGGCATGGATACCAGGATGGATTCGGTGCGGCCATTGGATTGCAGGCCAAACAGCGTACCGCGATCATAGACCAGATTGAATTCCACATAGCGGCTGCGTCGATATGCCTGAAAATCTCGCTCACGTTCGCTGAAAGGCGTGTCCATGCGGCGTTCCAGAATGGGTACGTAAGCGGAAAGGAAATGATCGCCCACGCTCTGCGTCAGGTTGAAGCTCGAATCAAAATCGACCTCGTTGAAATCATCGAAGAAAATCCCGCCGATACCCCGCGGCTCGTTACGATGCTTGAGAAAAAAATACCTGTCGCACCATTCCTTGAAGCGCGGGTAATAGGCAGCGTCGAACGAATTCAATGCATTGCGACAGGTGTAATGAAAATGTATGGCATCTTCCTCAAAGCCGTAATATGGCGTTAGATCCATACCGCCGCCGAACCACCACACCGGCTCCGCACCAGGTTTGGTCGCCATGAAAAAACGCACATTGAGATGCACGGTCGGCGCATAGGGATTGCGCGGGTGGAATACCAGCGATACGCCCATGGCTTCAAAACTGCGCCCCCCAAGTTCCGGGCGTACAGCACTGGCGGACGGTGGCAGATTGTCTCCAAAAACGTGAGAGAAATTCACACCGCCACGCTCCAGTACATTGCCTTCTTCCAGAACGCAACTGGTACCGCCGCCGCCCTCAGGGCGTACCCAGCTTTCACGCAAGAAAGGTTTACCGTCAACCTGCTCCATGCGCTCGACGATGAGTTCCTGTAATTCCAGCAGATATTCCTTGATTGGCTCGGTGTTCATGTCTGGTTCCTTAGTTGCGCAGGATATTTCCGCTGACAAAATCCATGATGGTACTGGGACGCTTGGCAGAGCCAATTTTACCGGCAACAACACAAACCTGATTGCCAAACATCCGATAGCAGTCGCGCGCATTTTTCAATGCTTTTCCACCTGCCCGATTGGCGCTGGTTGAAACCAGGGCCATACCGAGACGCTTACATAATTGGGCCGCATCCGGATGCGCGGTAACCCGTACCGCCAGCTTGGTATGCCGTCCGGTCAACCAGGATGGACAGCGCCTGGATGCCGGCAATAACAGGGTAACTGGCCCTGGCCAGTAAGGGGAACGCGCCGCGCGTTTCAGCGCTTGCCGATCCACGAAATACTTGAGTTGTTCCACCTGCGACGCGATCAGTATCAATCCCTTGGATTGCGGCCGTCCCTTGATCCGCAGGATGCGTCGGACTGCCTGTGGATTCATTGGATCACAACCCAGTCCATAGCAGGATTCGGTCGGATAGGTGATCACGCCACCGGATTTCAGCCAGTGGCGCACGGCTGTATCAGTGGGCTTTTTTGTCAATTGCGCGGTAACCGATATCGTGACGCATCTGGCAGCCGTCGAAATGAATCTGGTCGGCAATTTCGTAGGCGCGTCGCTGGGCTATTTTGACGCTGTCTCCGAGTGCGGTGACACATAGCACCCGCCCACCATTCGTCACCACGTTACCGTCTTTGAGCGCGGTGCCCGCATGAAACACATGGTAATCCGGGTCGTCTTTGGGCAGGCCGAAAATGATGTCGCCGCTACGCGGCGTGTCCGGATAATTGGCTGCCGCCAGAACCACGCCCAGCGCGGTACGTCGATCCCATTCGGCTTCCACTTTATCCAGGGTGCCATTGATCGCATGCTCCATGATGCTGACCAGATCGGACTTCAGTCGCAGCATGATAGGCTGCGTTTCGGGATCGCCCATGCGACAGTTGAATTCCAGCACCTTGATATGGCCAGCGGCATCGATCATCAGTCCTGCATACAAAAAACCGGTATAAGCGATACCTTCTTTTTTCATGCCTGCCATCACCGGCGAAATGACTTCGCGCAATACACGCGCATGGATTTCCGGCGTGACCACGGGCGCTGGCGAATACGCGCCCATGCCGCCGGTATTGGGTCCGGCATCGCCGTCCAGCAGTCGTTTATGATCCTGACTGGTGGCCAGCGGCAGCACGTGCTCGCCATCGCACATCACGATAAAGCTGGCTTCCTCACCGACGAGAAATTCCTCGATGACCACGCGTGCGCCGGC
>JBDSHM010000507.1:0-2130 GCA_039918495.1 Sulfuriferula sp.
TTTTTGTCTGCCGATTTCGCCCATGACCCGCAACCTGCGCTGCTCGCCGCCTCGCGTCAGAGCCAGTGTATGCAGATTGTCGGCTGTAGCGCAGCGGGGATATTCACTGAGCAGGACTGGGTGCTGGATTCACCCGCCGCGGCAGCCATGGTGTTTGGCGGCGAACTGAATCTGAGCGCGGTACACACTCCGACCGAGAATGACCTGATACTTGCCCTCACCGCGCCCAATGCAATTGATACCAACTGGATCAGCGCACCCGGCCAGCGCCTCGGCGCCGTCTCGGGCGATGCCACCGGACGGGGTCCCTACAAGGTATGGAGCGGCGGCAAAGTCTGCGCCAGCGGACGCTGCGAGATGACGCTGCAAGGCGTGCGCGGGATGATGGGCGTATCGCAGGGCATCCGCGCGCTGACTGCGCCGACCGAAGTCACTCAGGTCAATGGCTTCGATCTGCTCAGCCTCGGGCGTCAATCGGCACTCAACCTGCTGGCGCGTGAACTGCCGCTGGAAGTGCGCGAACTCGACCACATCCCGCTGCACCTGATCATGGCGGCCGTTACTTTTGGCGAACCTTCCACAGCGTTTTTTGAAGGCCGCTACCGGCTGGTACAAGTGATTGCCACCAATCCGGACGACCGCTCGGTGACCCTGTCCGCACGCCTCAATGAAGGCGATAAAGTATTCTGGGCTCTACGCCAGCCGCTGGCCGCCGAACGCAATATGCGCGTCACGCTGGATCGTACCGAGCAACTGCTGGCAGCCACGCCCCAATTTGGCCTGCTGTTTTCCTCGATGGGACGCGGGCCGGCGTTCTATGGCGGCATCGATCGCGACCTGCAATTGCTGACCGCACGCTACCCGGACATGCCGCTGATCGGCTTCTACGGCAATGGTGAAATCGGCTGGCTCAACTCCGCCAATCAATTGCTGCAATATTCCACCGTACTCGGATTATTTACCGACCATGTTTAACCCCAGCCGCGACGACGCGCGCCGCTTCTTTTTCGATACCTGGCGCAAATACCGCGCACAGCAACCGCTGGAAGGGCTGGAAACAACCGTGCTCGATACCCTGCTGGCGCACCCGGAATACCATAGCCTGCTTGATCAACCCGGCCGCTATATGGAACGCGACTATCCGCCCGAGTTCGGCGAAACCAATCCGTTCCTGCATCTGTCCATGCACTTGGCCATCGCCGAACAACTCGGTATCGACCAGCCCCCCGGTATTCGCGCGCATTACCAGGCACTGCTGGAAAAAGCCGGCGATCCGATGCAGGCACAGCATGAAGTCATGGACTGCCTGGCCGAAATGATCTGGCAGGCACAACGTCACGGAACGGCGTTTGATCCGCTGATTTACTTTGCCTGCCTGGATAAGAAACAGGGGAAATAATAAAGGCGAGAAGGTTGCTTAATCCGTTGAAAAAATAAACAACCCATTTTCTAGCCAAAAATCCAAGTGTTGTTAGCCTACGCTGTGTAGTGTTGTAGGTTGTTCAAAAAAACCCGTTCTTTATCCACTACAAATGTCTGCGTTTCGGCCAAAGCCGACGAATAGCCAATCTGAAACCGAGGTCTGTCCCTTACGTCAACTTCACAAGCTAATTCAATACAGCCAGAGCATAATATTTTTTCGCTTGCCTTTATTTCATGGCATCGTTAACTACATTGATTAATAAAATAATGACTTCTCCGATATTTGAATTACACCCGTCAATTTCAGATGACACGGTCGTCTATCGAACTCTGGACTTCTTCAGTGCGGCTGCAATTGTAACCAATCGGGAACTTATGTTCTCTCGGGCTGACACCTTCTCAGATAAGAACGAAGGTATTGATCGCCTCTTAGCCCAGCTTGAGATATCAACGCCGAATAGTAGTTGCGGGGTGGGGTGGCATGACGACGAAAGCGCTCGCGCGCACCATGATCAGATCAAGAGAAGCCACTATATAAGTTGTTGGAGCCTAAACGCGGAGTCAGTCGCAATGTGGTCGCTATACTCACCTGACCATTGCTCAATTCGGATATCTACTACAATCTCAAAATTGCGTGTTCCTATCGAGGCACTGCTAACGAAGTACAGCTTGGGCCGACTGTCTCAGAGTGACCGGCAAAAAAAAGTC
>JBDSHM010000508.1:0-8299 GCA_039918495.1 Sulfuriferula sp.
CATGGTTTTAAATTCACTGACATGACCACTGGCTGAGAAGCGGGAATCCGGCGCCATGAAGCCAATCGAGTTATATCCCCAGTAATTGCTGAGGCCACGCTCGATCAGATGGCGATCATCCAGAAAAGCATGTACCGGCATCAACTCCACCGTGGTAATCCCCAGGCGCTTGAGGTGCTCGATGGGGGGCGCCATGGAGAGACCCGCGTAAGTACCGCGGAATTGGGCAGGAACGTCCGGATGCTGCATGGTGAATCCCTTGACGTGCATCTCGTAAATCACCATGTCGTGCCACGGTATGCCCGGCGGTTTATCGTTCCCCCACGTGAAGGCCTGATCGATCACCCGGCATTTCGGCATGCCGTTGGCGTTATCCCGACGATCGAAAGACAGGTCGGCATGTTTGCTGCCAATCCGATAGCCGAAATGCGCGTCACTCCAATTGGGAGAACCCACGATATCCTTGGCATAAGGCTCGATCAATAATTTGTGCGGATTGAAGCGATGCCCTTCCTGTGGCCGATAAGGTCCATGTACACGATAACCATAAAGTAAACCGGGACGTGCTTCAGGCAGATAACAATGCCAGATCAGATCGCTCCGTTCTTTCAATTCAATGCGCTGTACTTCACGTCGTCCTTTGGGATCGAAAATACACAACTCGACTTTTTCGGCATGTTCGGAAAACAACGCAAAATTTACCCCTTCTCCGTCCCAAGTGGCTCCGCGCGGGTTAGGCCGACCGGGCCACACCGCGGTAATTGGCTTGCTCATACAGTCCTTCTCCTAATATAACCAGCCGCTTCCCGGCAAATCAGCTTGCAATTTAAAAATATCGACCTGTATTCAGTTCGTCGCCTCGCGCCACCACGACCAGCCCTGATTCGGAAACATGGTAGCGTTCACGATCGGTATTTCGGTCATATCCAATCCGCGTACCGGCAGCGATGGTATTGTGGCGATCCACGATGACCCCGCGCAATTTGGCACCTTTGCGAATGATGGTGTAGTCCATAATGATGCAGCCTTCCAACTCCACACCTTCTTCGATCATGACTTCCCTGCGGATAATGGAATTGCTGATCTTTCCACCTTTGATGATCGAACCCGCACCGATCATGCTGTTCTGAATATGACCATCAATAATTTTGGAAGTCGGGCCCTGGTAACCACTCGAAAAGATACGCCAGTTGGAATTAAAGACATTGAAACGCGGCTCCAGTCCCAATAAATCCATATGTGCGGCGTAATAGGCCTCGATGGTACCGACATCGCGCCAGTACGCTTGCTCCTCATAATCCCGAATGCCCGGAATCCGATTGTCGGCAAAGTCATAGGCATACACCTTGTGACTGCGAATCAAGCGCGGCAGGATATGCCGTCCAAAGTCGTTTTCACCGCGCTCACTCGCTTCAAGCAAGGCTTCTTTGAGCACTCTGGTATTAAACAGGTAGTTGCCCATACTCCCGTAGGCGCAATCCGGGCGTCCCGGCATGTACGCCGGTTGTTCCGGTTTTTCGAGGAAATCGCTGACCCGTCCGGTCTTGTCTGCCGTGATCACGCCGAACGATGAGGCCAAACCCAAGGGAACAGGAATGGCGGCCACGCTGACGTCGGCTTCATTACGCATATGAAAATTCACCATCTGCCGCACATCCATACGATAGATATGATCTGCACCGAATACCGCGACCATATCCGGCGCCCGGCTTTCGATCAGATTCAGGTTCTGGTATACCGCATCGGCCGTGCCCTGGAACCATTCGGGTCCCTCGCGCATTTGCGGCGGAACGACTGTCACGAATTGATCGGGAATTGCATTCGATAACGTCCATGCATGATTGACATGTTCGATAAGCGATTGTGATTTGTATTGGACCAGTAGATAGATCGATTTGATACCGGAATTCACCAGATTGCTTAGCACGAAATCCACAATGCGGTAGCGCCCCCCGAAAGGTACGGAGGGTTTGGAACGAACAGCTGTCAAGGGATGCAGGCGCGAGCCTTCACCACCAGCCAGCACAAGCGCCAGAATGGTGGGCGTTGAACTCATTATTTCTCCTTTGGAATGATCGTATGTTTCTAATTTCTACTACAAGCCGGTGTGTTTAATGACTTGCATATGCTTCTACTGCTCGTGTGACCTGACTGGCTAAACACAACCGTTCCCAGGACGTCTCTATTCCCTGTCGGAAATGGTTTTTTTGGTGTGTTTAGGCCACCATCGCTCCAGCAATTCAGCGGCACGGCCCTGACTGCCAATTCCGAATGCCAGCGCCAGTGCCAGCACTACTCCTGCCAGTAGGATTAAAAAGCTCAGTCGCACCAGTTCGGTGGCAACCTGCACCTGCTCCAGCGCAATCAACACCACGAACACCATGATCGCGTAGCGCGCCAGTCGACCCAGCAGCTCGGCATCTTCAATCCCCACGTTCTTGCCATATGTAGTGATGGCATTATCGATAAAACGGGAAAAATAGGCGCCGAACACCAGCACCAGCACAGCCACCATCACCTTGGGAACAAACATGGCGATACGCCCGATGAGTTCGGTTACCAGCGCCAGTCCCAGACTGTTAAATGCAATCATCAAGGCGGCCAGGATAACCAGCCAGTAGACCAGTATGCCGAGTATGTCGATGGTGTCTGTCTTGGCACCGCCTTGTTGCAAAAAGTTGTCGATGCCGGCCCGTTCAGTCACCACATTAAAATTGATGGATCTGAGCCCCTTCACTACTGCCAGTTTGATCGCCTTTGCAAGCAACCAACCGATCAGCAATATGATGACTGCAATGATCAGTTTGGGCAGAAACTCACCTAACTGGATAAGAAATGCGCGTACCGGTTCCAGTACCATGCTCACCTGTTCCATCATTTTCTCCTGGTTGTATAGAGCTGTTGTTCTTTCCTATAAAAACCGCCAAAGCTAGGCATTGGGTGGCGCATAGGACGGCCTGTCTAACAGTTCCAAAATGCCATGTAATGGAATGCTCACCCAATCCGGACGGTGATCCAGTTCATAGCGCAGTTCATAAAACGCCTTTTCCAACAGGAACAGATCAAGCAGGCTGTGCAGGGACTGCTGATTTGCGTACAGGCCCGTATCCTGGACTGCTTGCTGGTAAGCCTCGAGAAATACCCGCCCCGCTTCAGCCTCCCATGCCCGTACATAAGGTTCGAACGTGGCGACACTGTCAGGACGTTCTGCGCCGACATGTGCGAGCGCTGCATAGGCCACATAATTGAATGAGCGCAACATGCCGGCGACGTCCTTCAAGGGTGAATTTTTCTGATTACGCTCTGCGAGTGGACGCGCAGGCTCACCCTCGAAATCGATGAGCACGAAATCATTTTGAGTGAGCAACACCTGGCCAAGATGGTAATCACCGTGATAGCGTATTTTGATCGCTCGTGTAGATGCCTGAGTACAAGCCTGGATACGCTGCCCAATCGCATCGCGCCGTCCAAGTAACAAACCAGCTGTGGTTCGTGCCGATTCTGCCAGTCCGTTCTGGTACCGCGTCAGACTGTCCAGTGTCGATTCCATCTCGGTACGCACACGTTGATTCCAGCTAATGAAATCGGCTTCGACCGCAGGCACCGGATCGAAGGCAGCGTCGCCGGTCGTCGCTGCCAACGCCTTATGTAACTCGCCAGTCCGTTGACCCAGCGTGCGAATCAGCACCAGATAGGCGCCATGAGACGATTCCGGCGGCCCGGGAGGGGTGGCAGTGGAGTAGCATTCTTCGAGAAAGCGTTCCAGATAACCCAAGGTGTAATTCCAGAAATCACCCTGATTTTCGACGTATCCCTGCAGTAGGGCGAGCGTCATGGCACTGCCGTCATTGGCAACATATTCCACCGCGCCAGCCACGGGAACGATATTGGGGAATTGCGCCACTTCGGTAAGAAACCGCCCCATTTCAAGTTCCGGGTTAATCCCCACCTGCAAATGACGGTAGCCTTTCAAAAACAATTTCTCACCCAGCACCACGGCCGTATTACTACCCTGCATGCTGGGTGCCCGTACCGTCAAGGTGGTAGCGTCTGCCCCTGCCAATTCGGAAAAGCCGGCGGTCGGCAGAAAGCGAATACTGCCTTGGTCACATGCCAACACGTCTCTTGCACCGATAGACTGTATCAGTGCGTGACAAAACGTCTCGTCGGCAAACGCGTCGGCCAGGATACCGACCCGCGCCTGCTGGCGTACTTTGGCCACGGTGACCGGTTGCATCGCACGCAAACGCTCCTCACTGCCGTTTTCCCAGGCAAGCGCAAGCGGTAAAAAGCAGGTCTGCGTCGTACCTGCCGTCGTCTCAATCCGGCATATTGAAATCAGCCATTTGCTATCCTTATCACCCCATTCAGCATGATCGCCCAGAGCGACGCGTTTGATCGCTTCACCCTTAACGCCATACCAGCGTTGCGCCGCAACGAAATGCGGCAGCACCTCGTCTTCAAGACGGCTGCGCACTTTCTCGGCCATGGCCATGCGCCAAGGTACAACACGGTCACGGAAGAAACTGAGCCAGCCGTCAAACAATACCAGCATCGGCAATTCATCGGGTGCCAGGTGCTCCTCGTGCCAGGAGGGAACATGCTCACCACTGGTCAGCCGGAACCAGTAGAAATTGTAGCCCGGCAAAGTGAGGAAATAGGGCAATTCACCAATCGGCGGAAAAGCGGCGCGCCCCATCAACTCCACCGGCACGTATCCCTTGTAATCGGAGAGGTCAAGCTCAACCGGCTGCGCAGCGCGTGACAGGTTGGACACACACAGGATGATGTCGTCTTCGTAGATTCTGAAATAAGCCAATATCTTGCGGTTTCCCGGGTGCAAAAAAACCAGCGTGCCGCGCCCAAAAGCCTGATGATTTTTGCGTACCGCCAGAACCCGCTGCATCCAGTTCAACAGCGATGCGCGTTCGCGTAGTTGCGCCTCCACATTGACGGCTTCGTAGCCATATACAGAATCCATAATGGGCGGCAGGTATAAACGCTGTGGATCGGCATGGGAAAAGCCGGCATTACGATCCGGACTCCATTGCATCGGCGTACGCACCCCGTTACGATCGCCCAGGAAAAAATTGTCCCCCATACCGATCTCGTCACCGTAATAGATAATCGGTGAACCCGGCATGGATAACAGCAAACCATTCATCAAGCGGATTTTATCCGGCTCATTATCCATCAGCGGCGCAAGCCGACGCCGGATACCGACATTCACTCGTGCACGCGGATCGTTGGCATACATCTGATACATATAGTCACGTTCTTTATCGGTGACCATTTCCAGTGTCAGCTCATCGTGATTGCGCAAAAAAATGGACCATTGACAGGTCTCTGGAATATCCGGTGTCTGGCGCATAATCTCCACGATGGGATGGCGATCCTCCTGCGCGATGGCCATGTACATGCGCGGCATCAGCGGAAAATGGTAGGCCATGTGACATTCATCGCCTTCGCCGAAATAATCGCGTACGTCTTCCGGCCACTGATTGGCTTCGGCCAGAAACACGCGGTTTCGGTAATGCGCATCGATCACCGCGCGCATTTGTTTGATCACGGCGTGCGTTTCGGGCAGGTTTTCGTTTTGGGTGCCCTCGCGCACACACAGATAGGGGATCGCGTCCAGGCGCACGCCGTCCACGCCCTGGTCCAGCCAGAATCGCATCAGCTTGATCACCGCCTTCACCACCTGCGGATTATTGTGATTCAGGTCCGGTTGATGATGGAAAAAACGATGCCAGTAATATGCCTTCGCTTCTTCATCCCAGGTCCAGTTTGATTTTTCCGCGTCGGTAAAGATAATGCGCGTTTCGGGGAATTTCTGATTGGTATCGCTCCACACATAAAAATTGCGCTTGCTCGATCCGGCCGGCGCACGACGTGCCGCCTGAAACCACGGATGCTGATCCGAGGTGTGGTTGATGACCAGTTCGGTAATCACCTTGAGGCCACGACGATGAGCTTCCTTTACGAATTGCTTGAAATCGGCCATGGAGCCGTATTCAGGATGGATGTTGTGATAATCGGCGATGTCGTAGCCGTCGTCGCGCATTGGCGATGGGTAGAAAGGCAGTAACCAGAGCGTATTCACGCCCAGGTTCTGGAGATAATCGAGTTTTTTGATCAATCCGGCAAAATCGCCCATGCCGTCATCGTTGCTGTCAAAAAAGGCTTTGACATGGAGTTCGTAAATAACGGCGTCTTTATACCAAAGCGGATCGTTCATCCACTGGCTGTTGTCCACGGGCGTTTTTTTGATGTTGCCAGGCAGCGTTTCGCTCATGGATATCTCTATAGAAAGTAGTCAAAGTCACGCTCGGTACGTACCCGACGACGCAACCTGAAAATATGGGCCGGTGCTACCTGGGGCGCGACTTCAACGTAATTGCGCGCACCATTCCATAAAAAGCGCGCGTCAGTCAGCAAATCATGCACCTGATAAGGATGTTGTGTGTCCAGCCCCAATTCTTCCATCGGCAATGTCAACCATCCGGACTGGGTATGATGCGGATCCAGATTGGCCACCACCAGAATGACTTCTTTATTGTCCGGCGTTGTTTTTGCGTAACTCAGCAGATTGTCGTTGTCGACATCGAAAAACTGTAGGCGGCGATCCTGTTGCAGCGCAGGACTTTCACGACGGATGCGATTCACGCGTGCAATAAAATCCTTCAGGCTATCTGCGCGGTCGACATCCCAATGGTGTACCTGATATTTTTCGGAATTGAAATATTCTTCTCCTCCCGCATCGCGAGGTGTCGCTTCCATCAATTCATAGGCGGGCCCGTAAATCCCGTAACTTGCCCCCAACGTGGCGGCAAGAACCAGACGCACCATGAATGCAGGGCGACCGCCGAATTGCAAATATTCAGGCAGGATATCGGGTGTATTCGGCCACAGATTGGGACGGAAATATTCGCGCACTTCAGTCCGGGTGAGCTCTGTGAAATAGGTCTCGATTTCGCTTTTAGTGTTGCGCCACGGGAAATAATTATAGGATTGACTGAAACCGAGTTTGGCGAGCCGGTAAATCATTTTCGGGCGGGTAAATGCTTCCGCCAGAAAAATGGTTTCAGGATGATCGCGCTGCACTTCTCCGATCAGCCATTCCCAAAAAGGGAATGGCTTGGTATGCGGATTGTCGACACGAAATATGCTCACGCCCTGGCCGATCCAGAACCTGAATACATCCAGTAATTCCTGCCATAACTCGGTCCAGGTATCGCCTTCAAAATTGAACGGATAAATATCCTCGTATTTCTTGGGTGGATTCTCGGCATATTGAATGCTGCCATCGGGCCGATGACGGAACCATTCCGGATGTTCTTTGACGTACGGATGGTCGGGCGAACACTGGAAGGCGATATCCAGCGCGATGTCGAGACCCAAGCTGCGCGCTGTTGAAACCAGACTGCGGAAATTTTCCAATGTCCCCAGCTCCGCATGTACTGCCTTGTGGCCGCCATCCGTCGCCCCGATTGCCCATGGGCTGCCCGGATCAGCCTCAGTTGCCAACAAGGTGTTATTCGAGCCTTTGCGTTTGGTCAGGCCGATGGGATGAATGGGCGGCAAGTACACCACATCGAACCCCATTTCCGCCACGGCAGGCAAACGCTTTTCACATTCAGAAAAAGTCCCGTGGCGCATGCCTTCCCCCACGCAAGAACGCGGGAACAGCTCATACCATGTACTGTATAACGCTTTGACACGCTCAGCCCGAACGACCAGTTCGATTGGATATTGCGTAGCCAGAGTACGCTCTGGATGCCGCTCCATCAGACTTATCAGTGCTTCGCTGATAGCCAGATGTTTGCCGGAGACCGGGTTGGCCGAACGCATTTCCTTCGCATAACGCTGCAGTTGTACTTGACCGTCGCCGCTTGCGCGTTGTGCAGCTTCGTCAATCAGTTTTGCGCCGACTTGCAGCGCCACGGCGATATCCGCGACATCGGTACGGCGCGCCAATTCATGCTGCCAGGGAAAAAAATGATCAACCCAGGCCGTCACCGTGTACAAATACCGGCCCAGTTCGGTAATCGTGAATGCGGCACACCACCGATCATTGCCGCTGGACACCATGGCAATTTCGCGCCAGTCTGTTTCGGCGTCATGCCGGTACCGCAGCACGCATCTCAGCGCATCGTGCCCATCGGCGAAGGCATCTGCCTCAACCTCTACAATCTGACCGATTACGCGCTTGACTGGAAACCGTCCGCCATCAATTTGTGGCTGCACGGTTTCGATGACGACACGCTGTCTTCCATCCGGTTTGGGGGAATCCGTCATG
>JBDSHM010000509.1:0-3052 GCA_039918495.1 Sulfuriferula sp.
GGCAGACTCAGCCACCAGCGCAGCCTGGACAGGGCTCGGGTAACGCGTACCGCGTGCCTGACGAATGGTCACAATATGGTCTATGTTGACGCCGAGCTGGATCATAGCTGTTGCAAGTCCTTCAGAAGTTCGCGGGCATGCAAGGTTTGCCCGCCCAAATGATGATTGATAATGAGCCGCATAAGCTGCTTGCTTTGCATCAGCGTGACCGGGTCGCGGTAATTGTCTGCCGCCATGTCGAGCAGGGTCTTGCCTGACAAACGCATGTCAGCGTGCCCGCTGGTTGCCCCGACAGGCAGTGCGCCGCGATCAAGGATATAGATGTAATTCTGCTGCGCCTGCACGGCCTGCCCCGAATCCGCCTCGAATTCAAACGGCTGCGCGTAGCCCAGCTCCGCCAGCAGCCGTTTTTCAAAACGGCGCAGGATGGCGGCATAGGCGCTCTGCTGCAATAATGCGCTGGACAAAGCCTGCAACGCGGTCTGGTAATCGGCAAACAGGTTCTCATGCGGGTCTTCACGCGCCAGCAGTTTCAGCATCAGTTCGTTGAGATAAAATCCGCACAGCAGCCCCATCCCCTGCGGCAATGCAAGACCGCCCTGCCACTCGGCACGGTGCAAGGTGCGCAGTTCACCTTTGCCTGCCCAAGACAATAGTAGTGGTGTAAAGGCCTGCACCAGCCCGCGCAATTGGGAACGCGGCCGACGCGCACCACGCGCCACCAAAGCCACCCGCCCATGCGCGCGAGTGAAGGTTTCCACTATCAGGCTTGTTTCACGGAACGGGTAACTGTGTAACACAAAGCCGGCGGTATTATCGACGCGGCTGCGTTCCTGTGAAAATGTAGGGGAACGTGCATTCATTCATAACCCAGCTGTTTCAATATGCGTTCGCTATCTGCCCAACCGCCTTTGACCTTGACCCACAATTCCAGATAAACCTTGCCGCCGAACAGCCTTTCCATATCCAGGCGGGCGGCAGTGCCGATCTCCTTGAGTTTGGCACCTTGATGGCCGATCAGGATGCCTTTCTGGTTGGGCTTATCGACCAGAATGCCGGCAAAGATGCGCCGCATTTCACCTTCCTGCTCGAATTTTTCTATAATCACACTGGCTGAATAAGGAACCTCTTCACCGGACAGGCGGAACACTTTCTCGCGCACGATTTCAGCCGCCAGGAAGCGCTCGCTCTTGTCGGTGATTTCATCTTCTTCAAACATCGGTGGCGCTTCAGGCAGATGCTTGCGGATTTCTCCCATCAGCCCCGGGACATTATCTCCATCACGCGCGGAAAGCGGTACCACGGCGGCAAACTGGAACACTTCGCTCATCTGCGCAATAAATGGCAATAACTGATCCTTGTCCTTGATCAGGTCCAGTTTGTTCAGGACCAGAATCACCGGCATGTCGCGCGGCAGCAATTCAACCACCTGGCGATCACGTGCGTCAAAATGCGTACCATCCAGTACAAACAGCACGACGTCGGTGGAACGCAGAGCATCCACTACCGTCTTGTTCATGCTACGGTTGAGCGCATTGCTGTATTTGGTCTGGAAACCGGGTGTATCCACAAAAATATACTGTGCGTCAGGCGTGGTGTGAATACCGTGTATGCGATGGCGGGTAGTCTGCGCCTTGCGCGAGGTGATGCTGACCTTGGCACCGACAATGTGATTGGTCAGCGTGGATTTACCCACGTTGGGACGGCCGACAATGGCGATGTATCCGGTACGGAAATCTGGCGCAGCTGTATGCATTTTGTATCCTGTTTAAAGCTCGCTATCAAAAAACACAACAGCCGTGCAACCAATCCTGGCACCACACTTGCAGCATTTCTGGCAGTCGATATGAATTATGCGCCGCCCTTGTCGGCAGCCACGATCAGATTATAAGCTGCCCGCGCGGCCATTTGTTCAGCGGCACGACGACTGGCAGCTTCGCCCTGGGTATTAATCCGCAACGCTGGCACACTGCAGGCCACCCGGAAAGTTTGCGCGTGGGCATCGCCTGCGGTGCCCGCCAATTCGTAGACAGGTAATGGCAGTTTGCGACTTTGCAGTATTTCCTGGAGCAGTGTCTTGGCATCCTTTGCGGGTAGATCGGGGTTAATGCCTGCAAGTCGCGGCGCGTACAGCGTATGAATGACGCGCTCCGCTTCGGCAAAACCGCCATCGAGGAAAACTGCTCCAATCAGCGATTCCAGTCCGTCGGCGAGGATAGAAGGACGATTGCGTCCCCCGCTTTTTACTTCGCCATCACCCATCTTCAGCAACGCGCCCAGTTCCAGTGTGACAGCAATTTCAAACAAGCTTTGCTGACGAACCAGATTGGCACGCAAACGGGATAGCACGCCTTCCGGCAAATCCGGGAAATGGGCATACAGCAGATGCGCGATGGTGCAATTCAGTACACTGTCGCCGAGGAATTCCAGACGCTCGTTGTGCGGCGTGCCGAAACTGCGATGTGTCAATGCCTGATGCAGGTGACGTGGTTGTAGAAATGTATAGCCTAATGCCTGTTCAATCGCAGCCAAGTCAGAAGCTTCGCGCTATTGCGCGGCCTCCGGCGCAGTCGAGGCTGAAAAGTCCATGTATATGCCCAGATTACCGAACAATGGTTTTTCTACCCGATACTTGACCGAAACAACCGTCTGACCACTCGCACGCGAGATATCCAGATCGTCGGGTTTGATCACCGTAACGTAGCCGGCATCAATACGGTGTTCAAAAGACGAGCGCACTTCGGCAGGCGTCGCTTCTTTCATCGATGGATCGGCTGCCATGGCGCTGAACATTTTTTTGACTGAAAAATACTCGATATAGGCCGGCACTATTTTCATGACGACAATAGCCGCGAACACAATGATGATGCCCACGAACAGCATTCCGATCAGCGTTACTCCCTTTTGCTTGTGCATGATATTTCCCTTATTTCAGGATGTGGCCAATACGTTTGAGATGATCAAAATTCCACCACACCATGAAGGCGCGGCCAACAATATTGCGTTCCGGGACAAAGCCCCAGTAGCGGCTGTCAGTACTGTCATCACGGTT
>JBDSHM010000510.1:0-3042 GCA_039918495.1 Sulfuriferula sp.
AACGTAGCGCTCTACCAGGCTAAGCTACACCCCGAATTGACTTGCGGTGTAAAACTCAACCGGGCCAATTCAATAATCACGGTTGACGGCAAAGTCGGCCAATTTTAACAGACTCGATTTATATTGAGAATCCGGCAATCCGGAAATTGCCGCGCAGGCAATTTCTGCTTCGCGCACTGCCTGGCGACGGGTGTAATCAAGCGCACCACTATTATCAATTGCGGCCAATATGGCTTGAAACTCGTCCCGGCCACCTTCCACAATGGCACGGCGAACCAGGCTTGCCTGATCCGGGGTGCCGTGCTTCATCAAGTACAGCAAAGGCAGGGTAGGCTTGCCTTCCGCCAGATCATCGCCAATATTCTTGCCGATTTCAGCATGGTTTCCCGAATAATCGAGTACGTCATCAATCAGTTGAAAAGCCGTACCCAGATGCATTCCGTAAGCAGCCATGGCATCCTCAGCAGCGCGTTCAGCGCCGCCAATAATTGCGCCCAAACGGGCTGCCGCTTCGAATAATTTTGCCGTTTTGTAACGAATGACACGCAAATAATCATCTTCGTGGATATCGGCATCATTGCAGTTCATCAGTTGCAATACTTCGCCTTCGGCGATGATATTGGTGGCATCGGATAACACCTCCATTATCCGCATATTATTCACCGTCACCATCATCTGAAATGCGCGCGAATAGAGAAAATCTCCCACCAGTACGCTGGCCGCATTGCCAAACAAGGCATTGGCGGTCTCGCGTCCACGTCGCAGGGTCGATTCATCAACCACATCATCGTGCAGCAGTGTTGCGGTATGGATGAATTCGACTACCGCTGCGAGTTCGTGATGATGTGTACCCCGATAATCAAATGCACCTGCGGAGAGCAGCACCAGCGCCGGACGCAGGCGCTTGCCACCACTATTGATGATATATTCACTGACCTGACTGACCAGCACCACATCGGAATGCAGGCGCGCGCGGATCACTGCATCCACACTACGCATATCATCTGCCAAAAACGCTTGAATTGCCTGCATGGGTTAAAGAATCGCAAAAAAGAGTTGAATGGTAGGGAGACACGCCTAGTTGTGTCAAGGACGGTTTGACCTTGGCTCTTGATTTCTATATAATTCCGCGCTTCCTCTAGTTTAGATGTTTGGAGCTCACCATGTATGCGGTCATAAAAACCGGCGGCAAGCAGTATCGTGTCGTCGCCGGCGAAAAACTTAAAGTAGAACAGATCACCGCGGACGTTGGCAGCGAAATCGTGCTGGATCAGGTGTTTATGGTTGCCGAAGGCGACAACATCAAAGTCGGCGCGCCGTTGGTTGACGGTGCCAAGGTCACTGCGACCATTATTTCGCATGGCCGCGGCGAGAAAATCCGCATTTTCAAGATGCGCCGTCGTAAGCATTACCAGAAGCATCAGGGTCATCGTCAAAATTACACTGAAATCCAGATCAGTGGCATTTCGGCATAAGGAGATAAACCATGGCACACAAAAAAGCAGGCGGCAGTTCCCGTAACGGCCGCGACTCTCATTCCAAACGCCTGGGTGTCAAACTCTACGGCGGTCAGGAAGTTTTGGCCGGCAATATCATTGTGCGCCAGCGCGGCACGCAATTCCATGCCGGCGAAAATGTGGGTATGGGCAAGGACCACACACTGTTCGCAACGATGAATGGCGTCGTTCAATTTGTTATCAAAGGCGCGCTCAAACGCAGGATGGTGAACATCGTCCCAGCGGCGTAGGTTTAGCTTGGTAACGCTTTAAGCCCTATCTGCGGATAGGGCTTTTTTACTTTTGGTATGTGCAGATGAAATTCATAGACGAGGCAAAAATCGAAGTCTTCGCCGGAAACGGCGGGAATGGTTCCGCCTCGTTCCGGCGCGAAAAATTCATACCGCGTGGCGGCCCGGACGGCGGCGACGGCGGTCGCGGTGGCAGCATTATTGCGGTCGCCGATCGCAACATCAATACCCTAGTGGATTTTCGTTATACCCGCGCCTTTCGTGCCCATCCGGGCGAAGGGGGACGCGGCGCAGATTGTAATGGCAAAGGCTCCGACGATATTATCCTGCGCATGCCGGTGGGTACTGTAGTTACCGACCTGGCCACCAACGAAGTGCTGGTGGATCTGGCCCACGATGGTCAGCGTGCTGTCATCGCCAAAGGCGGTAAAGGCGGTCTTGGCAATCTGCACTTTAAAACCAGCACGAACCGTGCACCGCGCCAATTCACACGCGGCGAGCCGGGCGAAGACCGTGAACTCAAGCTGGAACTGAAAGTATTGGCCGACATCGGCCTGCTTGGCATGCCCAACGCAGGAAAATCCACCTTTATTCGCGCCGTTTCCGCAGCGCGCCCGAAAGTCGCCGATTATCCTTTCACCACGCTGGCGCCAAATCTGGGTGTCGTCCGTGTTGACATCGACAAAAGCTTTGTCATTGCCGACATTCCGGGCCTGATCGAAGGGGCTGCCGATGGCGCTGGCCTGGGCCACCGTTTTCTGCGTCACCTTGCACGTACACGCCTGCTACTGCACCTCGTCGACATCGCGCCTATGTCCGCAGATATCGACCCGGTTTATGAAGCACGCGCCATCGTTGGCGAATTGCGTAAATATGACGAATCTCTTTACGATAAGCCACGCTGGCTGGTACTCAACAAGACCGACATGCTCGATGCAACAGAGCGTGCGAGCAAAATTACTGATTTCATTCGCGATTATGGCTGGAAAGGTGAAGTATTCAGCATTTCTGCATTGACCGGGGATGGATGCAAAACCCTCACTTACGCTATCATGGCATATCTCATTGCCGCCCGGGAAGCCGAAGAAGCGACCGCACATCCGGCCACCGACTCTGTTCCGCAGACTTACGACCCGACTTTATGAAACCGGTATTGCAATCAGCTCGCCGTCTTGTCGTCAAGGTCGGTAGCGCGCTGGTCACCAACGACGGGCGCGGACTCGATCAGGCCGCATTAGCCAACTGGTCCGCACAAATCGCCCAGCTTACCAAAATGGGTAAAGAGGTGGTGCTGG
>JBDSHM010000511.1:0-4087 GCA_039918495.1 Sulfuriferula sp.
AGCATCAGATTAAGCGGATCGCGACAAAAAATTTCGGTGCTCTGGGCCAGGCTCGCCAGCCGCTGACGATGGCGATCCATATCGAGAGAGGGCGGATTCAATTGCGGGAAGCCATGCTGCTCCTGAAAACGCAGGTAAGCCGAGTCGAGCAAAGCCAAAATATTTGCGGCAGCTGCATCAACCTTGGCAAATTGAGCGTTGATGCGTCCGAACAGATGATTCATACCGCGTGTCAGACCCACAGTGGTCCAGCTTTCATCCAGATGTGCGCGGCTTTTTTCCAGCATGCCATTCAACACATCAGCGGAAAGCTCGGCCAGCAATGCGCGTCCTTGCTGCTGCACTAAAGTACGGGTAATTTTGAAATTCAGCGCAACCGCATCATAGCTGCGCTTTTCAGTTACCAGTTTGTCGCGAAGTTTGGTAACCACTTCACGATTTTTTCCGGTAAATCCGCTCAATTGCTCTGCGTCACTCTTGATCGATTCCAGCCTGCTTTTCACCCCGTCCCGCGAGGTCTCCAGCATGGTAAATACTTCACGATTCACCGACTGATGCAACATTTCCTGGCGCGATGGAATAATTTTGTCGGCAAGCAAATCTTCCAGCGCAGCGATCCCGGAACGATCCAGCAGCGCCTGATCTTCACGAATTTTACCCACCAGCGCTTTTTGCGCAGAAACAGCGAACACCTGATGCAGTGGAATTCTGAGCTGTTCGGCGGTTTGCACCATCTGGCGTTGAATGATGGCATTGATCTCGGCTTCCGACTTGAGCTCATCCCAGAGCATGTCAATCTTGTTCAGAACGGCAATATGGTGGTGCACACGGCGATATACCGTGTTCTCCCAGATATCCAGATCGGAACGCGTCACCCCCGCATCAGTCGCCAGCAGAAACAATACGCCGTGAGCATTGGGGATGGCATTCAGCGTCAGTTCGGGCTCACTACCTAGCGCATTAAGTCCAGGAGTGTCGAGAATGGTCAGCCCACCTTTCAACAACGGATGCGGAAAATTGATCTGTGCATAGCGCCAGGCAGGCACTTCCACCTTGCCGTCGGCAACACCCGTACGGGCCAGTTCTGCGTCATCCTTGTCACACAAACCCATGGCGCGCGCCTCCGCCGCTGGCACACGTTTGACTTCAGCCAGCGAACGCAACGCAGCGCCCATCTGCATGGCATTGGCAGGGTCGAGGCTGATTGTGCTCCATTCGATAGGCAGTCGCTTCAATGTAGCAATGCTTTCGTCGCGCAAGCGTGTTTCGATAGGCAGTAGCCGCACATAGGGTTTACTGGCAGCATCATGATAAATTTCTGTCGGGCACATGGTGGTGCGTCCGGCATCCGAGGGCAGGAGCCGTTGCTTGAGATCCGCGAAAAACAGCGCATTGATAAGTTCGGACTTGCCCCGTGAAAACTCGGCCACGAATGCCAGCACCAACCGATCCTGCTTCAGGGTCTCAGCCAGATCATAGAGCCGCAAGGTCTGCTCCGCATCCATATCGGCATAGCGATCCAGCCAGCCTCTATAGGCTTCCAGGCCAGCCAGCATTACTGCACGGCGTTGCTGATAATTTCCGATTTCCTGTTCAAGCCGGTTTGCCATGGTACTGTCCCAGTTGTTCTAGTTTTTCGAGTGTCGCGTTCTCCGGCACTGTAATGCTTAATATTTTTCGGCGGCTTTTTTCACCACGCTGTACCTTGATATTTCGCACAGGTATATCGAACATTTTGGCAAAAAAAGCGCACACGCCAGCATTCGCCTCCCCATCAATAGCGGCTGCAGCCACCCGAACCTTAAGCGCATCGCCATGAACACCTGCAATTTCAGTGAATTTCGCACCTGGCTGAACATAAAGCAAAAGTTGTGCCGAATCACTCGTCAGACGTAACCAGCTCATTTTCACGACGCTTACATCATGCTCCGCGCCAGTCCCTCCATCCAGGCGAGCGGCACCATGATGATAAGCTGACACACCAGCAGAAAAGCCAGCGGAGATAAATCAAAATTGGCAATGGGTGGGATCCAGCGGCGAAATGGGCGAAGCAGCGGCGCTGCCAGCGCATCAAACACCGACATCATGGGCGACAAAGGATTGACCATGGACAACACCGCCATCACCAGCACCAAGCCTATCAGCGTATAGATACCCAGGCTGGTCAAACGCACCACAGCCAGCAGTATAAAGGCGGGCATAACCCTGCTTCCTGCCGCCAGGAACGGGTAGCCGTCCAGTCCGTACAACGCCAGCAGCAAGATGAATTCCAGCACCAGCGCCAGTAACAAGGTGCCCATGTCCACCCCGAACAGGCCAGGGATGACGCGCCGCAAGGGGCGCACAGCAAAATCCGTGAGCTTGATCACGAACTGAGCAAATGGATTATGGAACGGAACGCGCACCAGCTGCATATAAAATCGCAGCAACAACGCAATGAGAAACAGATTAACGAGATTTTGCAGCACGAACTGCAAAGCTTGGTTCAGCATGATAATTTACCGTGTTATTACATTGTTATTGTTGCATTTTATCAGTGCATACGCAGGATGTTATTGCAATGCATCGCCGAGTTCAATAGATCGCTCGGCGGCTGCGTGAATCGCGCCGATAATGGCAGCCTTGACCCCCGCTTCATCCATGCGTTGTACAGCACGCTCGGTGGTACCTGCCGGGGAGGTCACCCGCGCACGCAGGGTTGCCACATCTTCACTGCTCCCGGCAGCCAGCTGTGCCGAACCCAGCATGGTTTGCAATGCCAGCTGGCGGGCGGCATCGGCACTTAATCCCAGCTCAATCGCCGCCTGCTGCATGGCCTCAATAAAATAAAACACATAAGCTGGCCCACTGCCGGAAACCGCCGTGACTGCATCCATCAGCGCCTCATCGTCGACCCATAGCACGCTGCCCGCCGATTTAAGAATGGTTTCCGCCATCTGGTGCTGTGCCGGCTGAACCGTCGCCAAAGCATACAGCGCCGTGACACCCGCTCCGATCATGGCCGGCGTATTAGGCATACTGCGTACCACATGGGCATACCCCGTCAACCACGCCGACAGCGTACGGGCACGCACCCCGGCGGCAATCGATACCACCAGTTGCGTGGCAAGCAAAGGCGATAGTGCCTGCGCTACTACCTTGAGTTGTTGCGGCTTGACTGCCAGCACCACCGCGTCCGCAATGACGGCTTCAGCACACAATTCCGCATAAGTATTCACCTGATAATCAGACGTCAGTCTCGCACGTACTTCTGCATTGTGTTCAACGACGGAGATCAGCTCTGCCGCTTGTCCCTGACGCAGCAGACCCGCAATCAGAGCAGTTGCCATATTTCCGCCGCCAATAAATGTAATACGCATTGTTACTCCCACAACAGTTATGTTTTTAATTGACGTCCGCCAAAAATAGCTGATCCAACGCGCACCAGCGTTGCGCCTTCGGCAATCGCAACCTCCAGATCGTTCGACATGCCCATGGATAGCGTATCCAGCGGAACATCTAGGTCATCCCGCAGTTGTCGCAACAAGCGGAACTGGGCCTGCTGCCGGTCATGATGTGCGCCAGGGGCTGGAATTGCCATCAGGCCGCGCAACCGCAGACGGGGCAGTCGTGCCACTACGTTCACGAGCGCCGGCAAATCTGCCGGTGACACACCACTCTTGCTGGCTTCGTCACTGACATTCACCTGGATGCACACATTCAAAGGGCCCAGTCCGGCAGGACGCGCATCATTCAGGCGCTGTGCAATGATGGCACGATCCACGCTGTGTACCCAATCAAAGTTCTCGGCCAACACGCGAGTTTTATTGCGCTGCAAAGGTCCGATGAAATGCCAGGTTAAAGATAAGTCCGCCAGCGCCGCTATTTTGACTAGCGCTTCCTGGACGTAACTCTCCCCGAACGCTTGCTGACCGGCAGCAGCAGCTGCGCGTATTGCGTCGACACCAAAAGTTTTGCTGACTGCCAGCAACTCAACGGTGTCAGGCGCTCGCCCGGCTGCGCGAGCTGCGGTGGCGATACGTAAGCGCACAGCTTGCAAAGCGCTTTTTAATCTGTCCATAATGGCCTGAAATTCATAGCGGAATTA
>JBDSHM010000512.1:0-2217 GCA_039918495.1 Sulfuriferula sp.
CATGTGAAAATGCGGGTCAAGCTGCTGGCCAAGTCCCTCCAGTGTAATCAGCGCCTTGAACAGCAGCGCCATGTCGGCTGGCAATACCAGCCCGTTTTCGCGAATGACGGCGGTGATGTCGGTAAGCAAGGGCCCTATTTTGACATCCTTGAGTTGCAAGTTGTCGTAACTGAATACCAGCTCCGACATGTCGTAGCCGAGCTTGGCCTCATCAACCTGGCCGTCTTCGGTCCAGTTCAATACAACGGCCAGCATCCCTTCTTCATCTTTCTCGGTAATTGCATCCAGTAAATTGACGATCTGATTGCGGCGATATTCGGTGAGTCGTCCGACCATACCGAAATCGATCATGCCGACACGATTTCCCGGCAAATAAATGACATTGCCCGGGTGCGGATCGGCATGAAAATATCCATGCACAAGTATCATCTTCAGTACGGCATCGGCACCACGCGCTGCCAGCAAGGATAAATCCATACCGGCAGCTTTAGCCTCAACCAGACGCGTACCTGGCACCCCGATCAGCTCTTCCTGAACATTCAATATTTCGCTGGTGTAATCCCAGTACAGCTTGGGAATATGCACCGTGTCATCATCTGCAAAGTTGGCACGAAACCGCTCGATGTTGTGGGCTTCCATCAACAAATCGAGTTCACGCCTCAACGAACGCCGAAACTGCGCCAGCATCATTACCGGCTGGTATCGGTGTGCATCGGGGATTTCCTGTTCCGCCAGTCTGGCGATGTGTTGCATGATACGCAGATCTGCTTCAATTTTTTTCTCGATCCCGGGACGCCGGATCTTGAGAATGACGGGGGTGCCATCCTGCAATTTGGCCCGATGCACCTGCGCAATCGAGGCTGCAGCAAAAGCGTCGACATCCAGTTCAAGAAAAACTTCGGTGGCAGGAAGGCCGAGTGCGGCTTCCAGATGGGGCGCCAATTCGGCGTATGGAACTGGAGGTACTTTCGATTGCAGCTTTTCGAATTCTGCAATCCACGCCGGCGGGAAGACATCGACGCGCGTAGCGAACAATTGTCCCAGCTTGACGAAGGTGGGACCCAGTTCCTCCATTGCCAGTCTGATCCGGACTGCAGGTTCGAGCTGATTAATTTCGGAAGTGCTCTGCCAGTGAAGCATACGGCCGGCACGTTCCAGTACGGTACCGATGCCCAAAGCGCGCACCATGTCGCCCCAGCCATAACGAATCATGATGGTAGCAATTTCGTGCAAGCGCGGCAGATCACGAACGATGCCGATTGTCTCCCAAAGCATAATTATCGTTATTGATCCTGCGGGTTAATTTACTTTGCCTTGTTACGCAATGCCTCGCCGGCTCCGGACAACAGGCCACTGGCAACCAATGCCATGCGCCGGGTCGCTTCACGAGCTGCAAGTTCGGCGCTTATTTTACCAGTATGCAGAGTGGTTCTGAGCCGGTTGGTCAGCAATGAAAGCGTATCGCGTGCCTGACCGCCTGCATCCGAACCGCCTGCTTTAATGTGCGTCGCGACGCGATTCGTTCCCCGCACCAGAAGGCTTGTACTCGTGCTACTGACCTGACGAAGAGCATCCATCAGCACCGGCTCAAGGTCGCGCAATGCCTGTAGCGATTTGGCCAACTCGTGCGTGCGAAATTCCTTCCCGCTACTGAGCATCTCTTCTATCATCAGCTGAGTCGATTGAGCGAATTTGATCAACGCCTGATCCATGCCACTGACCGCGTCACACAAGGATTGTGAAATATCGCCGCCCCGCTGGGCCAACCCCAGATTAATGCCGCTACTGACCGACGCCAGCACAGCCTTGATTTTGGCCACGCTCAATTTTCTTTGCTCGAGTGCCTGCAGGGTGATTTCATGGATGCGTTCGCTGAGATTCGATCCATCCATCCCGGCCTGTCTGGCTTCCTGTTTGATGCTGTCCAGGGTCTCGGCGGGAATACTATGTTCATCCATAACATGCTCCTAAATATCCTGAATGCTCATTAATATTAGTCGTTAATCTGTCGAAATGATGTTTTTTTCTTTACCCGAGTGAAGAAATTCATTAGATTTCATATCTATGCGTATTATTTTCTTCATATTAGTCAGTTTATGTGTGTCCGCGTTCCATCCGGTATATGCGGATGGAGCGGATGACGCCTCAACGCCGCCCCATGCAGCCCCAAGTTCCGAGCGCGCCGATTTGCTGTTCTACGCTATCAGTCTGATCGGT
>JBDSHM010000513.1:0-3427 GCA_039918495.1 Sulfuriferula sp.
TGGACGGTATGTGCAGAGTGATCCGATTGGACTGATGGGGGGGATGAATACCTATGCCTATGTGGGCGGGACTCCGGTTGGTTATATGGATCCCCTAGGCTTACTAAAATGGTCTGGGCATGTATTAACTGGCGCTGCGTTTGCTGGAGGTGGTGAGATATATACGCTCAGATCGGAATGTGTTAACGGGCAGAGAGCGGTGGTTAAAGTTAGGGCTACTGGTTATTCGTATGGCAGGGGGTATACCTACGCAGGTTCTTCTGTGAACTTTAGCGATAATTTCTCGTACATAAATCCTGAGGTTTTCAGCGGTCCTTATCAGAAAGTATCTGGCGGATTGGCTTGGGGAATTGGTTATGGGTTTAGTGAGATAACCTTGGGTGGTGCGCAATCCCCTGGTGCGTGGGACTGGGAGGCTGGGATAGATGCCAGCGTGGGAGTGCTGATTGGAAAAAGTTCCGTGATGTCAGAAAAATATGAGCCTTGCGGGTGCGGTAAGCAATGATTTCTGCCATGTTTTACGTGCCTTTTATCATCCTAATATTGTCTGGTATTGCATTGACAGCGCTACTATTTAATTTTGTGGCGCGGCTCAAAAAATACGATATCGAGACATTTAATGCCCTCGGCCGACCAAATGCATCCTATTTTTTAACAGCAAGATGGGTAACAAGCTCGAGCTTCCTGATCTTTCTTCTTACGCGCCGTACAATGAACGCAGGAAGCGCTCGTTTAGATGATCCCCCAAACTTTTCATTGATGCGTGCCCTGACTTTTCTTCACATCGGATCGTGGTTAATTGGATTTGTTTCCTCTGTGATAGCTTTCTGGAGTCATTGATCTAAGGTTCGATGGTCAAGTTACGTAGGGCGGGTAAGCGGATCGTATGAATTGGTGAAGCAGCTGAGTTTCATGGGGAGATGTTTTCTGGGTCAATTATAATGCGGTGCATTATGGTCATAAAAAAGTCGATATTTGGATTTCTGGTTGCACTGTCCATACTCGTAGGTTTGGGCATACCAGCTTCTGGGAACGCTAGTTCGGCAGGTTGCCAAGAGGCGGTTAGTGCTTTTCTAGCTACCCCGACAAAGCGCACTCTTATTGCCTTGTCAGAAGCAGACAAGGGAGGCTGTTGGACTGTCATCGGATCATCGAATGCCAATCTCGATCAGTTGATTCACTCTGTGGAACAGGGAAATCAATGGGGTGCCGAGTATTTGGTGAAACACTTGAGGAGCCTGGATGGCGGAAATTTGGAAGATTCCCTCATAGCCTTGGGTCAATTTTCTGACCACAGCATGGAACGCTTATTGATTTTTGCGAAGAAAGGGCAGCTCTCGAAACAGAACCTCAGCGATGCCTTAACGATGCTTCCGCTTTCATTGAGTGATAATCCAGGTGCCCAATTGGATTCTCTAAAAGCGAGAAGAAATCGGGTCATGCGTGTGATGAGAAAGGATTTATTTGTGCAGAGGGCTCTGGCACTCAGGGCAATCGATGACTTTGGGTCCGAGATTAGGTCGAAGAACCCGGCAACCATTGGAGACCCTCAGCATTAGGTGAGCAGGGGAAACCCGTAGACAGTGCAGCCAGCTGCGCCGGTCGTTGTGTGGCGGTGTTGTAACATAACGGCGACTTATGCAAAGTAGCGCGGCGCGCGCAACCGGGCCCTGACGGGTTCGCATAAGGGACCGTTATGTCTTGCGCCCTTCGGGTAAACACCGCCATCAATGACTGGCAGGTTTTGATTAGAATGAGTGGCCGCTGCGGTGGAATCCCTATACGGACTGTATCATTCTGTCCTGAGCCCACAGCATTAATCCGAACATGCCAGCGAACCTATTGAATTTGCCCAGCTATCAAGTCACTTCGGTTGCGGATACAGAACACGATTACCACGTCCACGCCTCAATCAGGCAAGCACCCACGGCTTGTGTTTACTGCCAGTCCGACAACCTCGTCGGTTTCGGGCGGCGCGAGCAGCTTGTTCGCGACCTCCCCATGCATGGTCGTCGTGTCGGCATCTATGTTGATACGCGCCGCATGCAGTGTCGGGGCTGCAACCGAACCTTCTCTGAACCGTTGCCCGATGCAGACGAAGCACGCGCCATGACGCGTCGTTTGGTGGACTGGATTGGCAAGCAGGCCGTAAAGCGCACCTTTTCCAGCATCGCTGAGGAAGTCGGCGTGGTTGAGGGCACCATTCGCCTGATCTTCAAAGACTACGTGGACGCGCTGGAACGCACCATCCGCTTCGAGACGCCGAAGTGGATGGGCATTGACGAGATTCACCTTATCCGGCCGCGCTGTGTAATTACGAACATCCAGAACAACACCATCGTGGACATGCTGATCAACCGCAACAAAGACACGGTGGCCAAGTATCTCTTCAAGCTGCCGGAGCGCAACAAGGTGCAATACGTGGCAATGGATATGTGGACGCCTTACCGTGCTGCCGTCGAAGCGGTATTGCCTAACGCACGCATCGTCATCGACAAGTTCCATGTCGTCAGGATGGCCAACGACGCGATGGAGAAGGTTAGAAAGTCGCTGCGCGCCGAACTGACACCCAAGCAGCGACGCGGATTGATGCATGACCGATTCGTCCTCCTCAAGCGGGAGCGCGAATTGACCGACCAGGAGCGGCTCAACCTCGATGGCTGGTGCAAAAACTATCCGCTGCTGGGCGAAGCCTACCGGCTCAAGGAAGGCTTCTTTGCTATCTACGATGCGGACACAGCCGTACAGGCGATGCAGCGCTACGATGCCTGGTATCGGTCGATTACACCGGAAACACACACCGCTTACGCTGATTTGATTCGGGCATGGAGTAACTGGCTGCCCTACATCATCAGCTACTTCGATCATCCTATTACAAACGCCTACACCGAAAGTCTGAACAGTCTGATTCGAGTCATGAACCGAGTGGGCCGTGGCTACAGTTTTGATGCGCTAAGGGCAAAGATGCTGTTCTCGGAAGGGCTGCACAAGCACACACTGAGCAGGCCAAAGTTCGAGCGCAAGCAGCGCGAACCGAAGCGTGTTGAAGACGCGATCACGGCGCGCAGCGTGCCGGATGATGCGATGGGGCGGCACCTGTTTATTGCGCCACCGCCAACCCAGCGTATCGAGCGATCAACACAAGCACCGAAGAACTACGGCGTGGATATATCAACACTGGCGCGGTGGGTCGAGTTGGGCGAGATTTAACCTGATTTCAACCGCAAAATACGGATACCCTTTAATATGAAACGTAATCCTTACTCACCCAAGCTTCTTGGCCAAATCTTCAGCACGTGGGTGGTAGTACCGCATGAGCATTCGCGGGTCCTTGTGGCCGGTAATTTTGGCCAATTCATGTAGCGGATAGATTTCGGCGAGCCTGGATGTGGCTTCGTGCCGCAGATCGTGGAAACACAAATCAGCT
>JBDSHM010000514.1:0-3148 GCA_039918495.1 Sulfuriferula sp.
CAGTCGCGTAACGCACGTCGAAACTGGGTGAATTCAACAAGCCGGCAAGGTTTGATTCGACTCGACCAGCGTAGTATTCGCAACTGCGTATAGCGGCAATCTGCACGATGGTGTTGCCGGAGCTCAAGCCTTCGATAATCAAGTCGTCGCAAAGCCCCATGGCATGCAGCGCACGCATGGCTGAAACCTTGATGATGGTGTCCTCAGATTTTCTGGCACAGGCGACGATGGTTGAGGCCAGGGCATCAATGCGTTCTTTGCCGATCGATAGAATCAGGGCGGAGAGATTGCCTAGGCTGGTTTCCTTGCGTTCCAAACAGTCAGCCAGAACCGCATGAACCCGTTCCGTGCTATGAACCTTGAGTAAAGCGCGAATGGACGTGCGGAATACGCCTTCTGCAAAACTTGCCGACAATTCCGCTTTGGCATCCATCGCAATCGACAAACGCTGGATATCTTCGGGTTTGCCGAGACTGCTTGAACAGGCGTACAAGCAGTTGCCGTAGACGCGAAGATTTTCTTCGCTTTCGGCATGTTCCAGCAAGGAGTCGAAAAAAACCGGCATGCGCAAATCATGTATGGCGCTCATCCTTTGGTAGCGCCTACCCCACTCTTTGGCACGAATGGCTTGTAACAGCACTGGCCTGATACCTGTTTCGGCGATGGCCTGCTGCAGCGCCAGCCGGGAATTGGCGTCCTTGAAGTCATGATCGCGCAAAGCTTCTGCCATACAGAGTGCCTGCTCGAAAGTCTCAATGCGCGGCATGGTTGGCGCGGCATCCGAGTGAACGGATGCGAAGATATCTTTGTTATGCGCAATCAATGCAGTACGTTTGCTCATCTGACGCAGTACGCGATGTTTATGCCAACCCAGCCCCACAAATAGAGCGAGCAGGGAAATCAAGAAAAAATAGATGCTGGCATGCATCACCCACAGGGTGAGCGCAGGGAATACCAGGCCGTCAATCGTCTCCACTTACCACCTCTTTATCGCAGAAAATTCCAGGCCGGAACGGTTATACAGTGCCGCCCGGTGCTCATAAAACGCATCCAGCATCAAGGCCACATCCGGCCGGACATTGAATACGCGACCGATTTTGATGCTGTATGTCGGCGTCTTCACAACCGACGAGGCCACACCGAGCTGTTCACCAGCCATGCCACCGGTCAAATAGGCGAACGTGCGGCCACCATCGTCGTTCTGCCAGACGGGATTGAACATGAGGCTGTAGGCGTTGGTTTCCGGCACATAGAACAAACCGGTGCGCAGATAGAATGTGTTATTGATGGGGAAACCCACGCCGGCAAACAGAACATTGGCTACCGTATTACTGAAAACCAGATGGCGGATACTGCCTTCCAGGCTGAGCCCATTGAGTTCCTTGGACAATGCCAGGGTAATCGATTCGCGTGCCAGGAAAGTACCCGACGGGCTATAGCTTACGGCGAGCTCGCCACTATAGCCGTTACCCAGCGACCGGTAGATTTGCACGCCGTAGGCGGTGGCTGATTGTCCGAAGCGGCGGGCCTGATCAATACTTCCCACGACTGTTCCCAAATGGGTGTCCATGCGCAGCTGCAGGCCCAAATTGTTATCGTTTGGCAGATTCCCCGTTGACGACGCAACGCTGCCGCTGACCGTAATCGACCGGCGATACAGTGCACGGGTATCGCCTCCCAAAGCCGTCAATACAGGCTGCTGTTGCGCTGCAGACAGCCTTGAGTAAGCTTGATGAGCCTCTGTGGAATGATGATTTTGCGCCAGCAGGATGACTGATTGCACAGCCAGGTCCGTATCCTTCGGATAACGCTCGGCCATCTCGGCATAAATCTGTTGCGCCTGCTCCATCTGGCGGCTGGCCATATAGGCCTTGGCCAGAATCAGGCCTGCCCGGTAGGCATCGGGGCCGGCTGTGTACAAGGGCTCGGCGATGCCGATTGCACCGGCCGTATCCCCCGTATCGAGCAAACGTTGAGCCTGGGTCAATGCCAGATCGGCTGCAAGCAACCGCGCCTGTGCGGCGAGTGCTGTATCTTTTGGATAACGTTCGGCCATGGTGGCATAGACCTGTTGCGCTTGCTCAGTCTGATGGTTTGCCATATAGGCCTTGGCCAGAATCAGGCCGGCCCGGTAGGCATCCGGGCCGGACGCGTACAAGGGCTCGGCGATGCCGATTGCGCCCACGATATCGCCCGTATCGAGCAAGTGCTGGGCCTGGGTCAACGCCAGATCGGATGCGAGCAGCCGCGCTTGCGTGGCAAGACCGGTATCTTCCGGATAACGCTGGGCGAGCTCGGCATAGACCTGCTCGGCTTGATCCGTCTGAAGATTCACCATATAGGCTTTGGCCAGAATCAGGCCGGCGCGGTAGGCATCCGGGCCCAGGACATACAATGGCTTGGCGACACCGATCGCACCCACCGCATCGCCCGTATCGAGCAGATGTTGAGCCTGGCTCAGTCGCTCGGTTTGGTCACAGAACTGTAGCGATTTTTGCAGTTCCGGATAGGTGCTTTTACGCTCACGTGGGGTGAGTTGTTGGTAAGCCTGAAATTGACCTTGTGTACATTGAAGTCTCAACCAGATCGCGGCGACCTCCGGGTTTGCCGGGTATTTGTTGCGTAGCTGCTGAGCCAGATGATTGGCTAAATCATTCTGCTTGGTCTGTAGCGCGCGTGATATCGCCCGGATTTCACGGTCGTAGCCTTGTATGGGTGCAGCCGATACAAAGGGTGCAACCGGCAAACTGAGCGTGACACTGGCCAGATATACGCAGATTTTCTTGAATTCAATCATTGATCCATACCTCATCGAGACCATTGATGATCCAGCCATGGAAACTGCGATAAGGCACTGGAGTGGTAGTCATCGCAAATAACCGTTGCGTATCCGGAAAGAAGGACAATCGCGAAGCGGGAATATCCACGCGCTGCACTACAGGGTGTAAGTCGCGTGGGTCTCGGGTAAGGAAAATCTGATCGCCCTGGATACGCATGGCTGCATCAATCTGCGCTTTGCTAAGAATAATGCTGGTTTCATCTGGTAATCGAGTCACTTCCAGGCCGAGGTCGACCGGTTTGCCGAACATCTCACCGACACACAAGGCATTATTGGCAATATCCAGAATCTGGCTCAGTTGCGTGCGAT
>JBDSHM010000515.1:0-2232 GCA_039918495.1 Sulfuriferula sp.
AGCGCGATGGTGGTGTCCAAACGCCGGGAAAACCGCACCGGCATATTCATGACGGCCAGCATGGTAACGGCATTCTGGGCCGGGCTGGTCGCTTTCGATGCCTACTATGGCCGCCCCATTGCGCCGCTCACCGCGATAGTCGAGCTGTTGCGCGACATCGCATGGCTGTATTTCCTGTTCGATCTCGTAATTCAACGCCAAGGCATGCCGCCTAAAACGCTATTCATTTTACGCATGGCGAGATATGTAACGCTCATCTACAGTGCACTGTTAATAATACGCATCTTAGCCAGCATGGCTGGCATTTTCCCTGCTTACAGCGGATTATCAATACTTGAGAGCCTATTGAGTGGTGCTGTCAGCCGCGTCATCCTGGCGGTTCTTGGCATGGCACTGGTTGAACAACTGTTCCGCAATACCCGCAGTGAAGATCGCTGGAGCATCAAATACCTGTGCTTTGGTCTGGGTGGCATGGTCGTGTATGACTTTTATCTATATTCAGACGCCATGCTGTTTCAGCATATCGATGCGGAAATCTGGGCTGGACGCGGTATTGTTAACGCGTTAACGGTACCGCTGATCGCCATTTCCGCCAAACGCAATCCCAACTGGGATTTGCGCGTCACCGTATCGCGGCGGCTGTTTTTCCATACCGCCGCCTTGCTCGGTGCCGGTATATATCTGCTGATCATGGCAGGCGCTGGCTACTATATTCGCACCTTTGGCGGGGAATGGAGCAGCATCCTGCAGGCGGCATTCCTGTTTGGTGCATTCGTCATCCTGCTGTCCATACTTTTTTCCGGCACGCTGCGGGCGCGAGTGCGTGTTTTTTTGAGCAAGCATTTTTTTAGTTATACCTACGATTATCGTGACGAATGGCTTAACTTCACTCGCATCCTGTCGCAAGGAGATTCTGGTGAACAGTTATGCACGCGCGCCATTCAAGCAGTTGCAGGGTTAGTTGAAAGCCCGTCTGGCGCATTATGGCTGGCACGCGAACCGCATCATTTCACCCGTATCGTAAGCTGGAACCTCCAACATGCCGATGGCGAAGAACCCGTTGATGGTAGCTTGGCTGCATTCCTAACCCAGCGCGAATGGGTGATCAATCTGGATGAATACCGGAGTCAACCTGATCTTTATGAAGATCTGCAACTACCGCCTTGGCTCAACGCAATACCCGATGCATGGCTGGTTGCGCCACTACTGGTACGCGATAAATTGATTGGCTTCATGATTATTGGCCATTCACTTGGGAAAATTTCCTTTGATTGGGAAGTCAGCGACCTGATCAAAACGGCTGCGCGTCAAGCCGCCGCCAACCTGGCCCAAATGGAAGCTGCCGAAGCGCTCACCGTGGCGCGCCAATTCGAATCTTTCAATCGCATGGCGGCATTTGTTGTACATGACCTGAAAAATCTTATCGCCCAGCAATCCTTGCTGATATCGAATGCCGAGAAATACAAGCACAATCCGGAATTTGTGGATGACATGATCAGCACTGTTGAAAGCTCAGTAGCACGCATGGATCGTCTGTTACAGCAACTGAAAAGTAGTCAGCCGGTCATACTGGCCAAACGCAAAATTGAACTGGGCGTATTGCTTGCCGAAATCATTGGTGAAAAGCATGTTTACCGCCTTAAACCCACACTAGAACTGGATGACGCTCCAATCGAAGTCGGCGCAGATCAAGAACGCCTTAAACGCGTACTTGGCCATATTCTGCAAAATGCGCTGGAAGCGACCCCTTACGATGGCCACATTGAAGTCCGCCTGTCATGCAAAGACGATAAGGCGATCATCGAAATTACCGACTCAGGTTGCGGCATGGACAGCGTCTTTATTCGTGAACGCCTATTCCGGCCATTCGATTCCACCAAAGGTTCCGGCATGGGCATAGGTGCCTATGAGTGCCGTGAATACATCCGTGAACTGGGCGGTAAAATTGATGTCGCCAGCGCCCCCGGACAGGGCACCACTTTTGATATTCATATTCCGCTGGCAACAGTCAGGCAAACAGGAAGCAATCAGATGCAAGGAGAAATCGCGTGAGCGATAATAAACCCACACTGCTCGTAGTCGAAGATGATCTTGGCTTGCAGAAACAAATACGTTGGACCCTGGATGGATATGACGTACAGCTGGCCGCCGATCGCGAAACTGCGCTCAATCAGATTCGCCGTTTTGAACCCGCTGTTGTATTACTGGATCTCGGCCTACCTCCTTTTCCGG
>JBDSHM010000516.1:0-2424 GCA_039918495.1 Sulfuriferula sp.
GTTGCACCTTCGCGCACCACACTGGCCTCGCCGCGCCCGCCCAGCGCCAGTGCCAGTGCATCAACCAGGATGGATTTACCCGCGCCGGTCTCGCCGGTCAGCACGGTAAATCCCGGCTCGAATTCAATCTCGAGCGCATCCACGATGACGAAATCCCGCAAACTGAGGTGGCGTAGCATTTTAAAGCTGGGTACCCCAGTGCAGCTTATGCCTGAGCGTAAAGTAGTAGCTGTAATTTTTGGGATGTAGTAGTCGCATGGTCTTGGGTGCGCGGCTGACCATGATGCGGTCGCCAGGCTCGATATCGAAATGGCGCTGACCATCAAAGTAAACGCGCGCATCGCCCGCTTCAATCAGTCGCAACTCAATGGCAGACCGACTATTGACTGCAATCGGCCTGGCCGACAAAGTGTGTGCGCAAATAGGCACCAGGATGAGCGCTTCCAGCGTGGGGTGAAGAATCGGCCCGCCCGCAGACAGTGCATAGGCGGTCGAGCCGGTGGGCGTGGCAATGACCAGCCCATCGGAACGTTGGCGGTAGACGAAATCACCGTCCACAAATATCTCGAATTCAATCAATCGGCCGCTACGGGCCTTACTCGCCACGACGTCATTGAAAGCGCATGCGGCAAAAACTTCTTCGCCATCCCGCACAACCTTGGCAGTCAGCAAGAGGCGCTGCTCGTCAACATATTCGCCATCCAGAATGGCATCCATGCTTTCCAACATGGTTTCCACCGGCACATCGGTCAGAAAACCCAGATGCCCCTGATTCACCCCGACCAGCGGAATATCATCCTTCACCAGTATGCGTGCAATGGACAGCATGGTCCCGTCGCCGCCCAGCACCACCGCCAGATCCGCTCGCGTGCCCAGCTCGGCCAATTCGGCTATCGGGTAAACATCGCTGCCGATATGCTCAGCAGTATTACGCGCAATCAGCACATCATGGCCGCGATCATGCAGATAATCCGCCAGCCGCAACAGCGCCTCACCAATTTCTGGACTATCGTATTTGCCCACCAGGGCAATCGTTTGGAAGGTTTTGGACATGGGCGAATTATAACGGTCGCATGTGTGTTCTGGATACACCGGGGTACAGTGGATCGCCACTCCATCCTATTTACCCGGTAATAGGTCAAAATTACCGTTCAATTTCAGCGCTATCTCAAAATTTTTCTATGTTCGGCAGCGTACAGAATATCGATGCGCTTTATCGCAACATGAACATTCCTCTTTCATTAAAAAAGGAAATATCATGAAATGTAAACTCGCGATTGGCGTTGTCCTCATGGGTTCTCTGCTGGGATCAATGGTCGTCCATGCCGAAGATCGGGATGCAGATCGTTCTCACCCCATGACCTACGTTAAAGACTCCGTCATCACGACCAAAGTCAAATCCAAACTGGCCGCCGCGCATATCAAAAGCCTGGTGCACGTCAAGGTCGATACGGACAGCAAGGGCGTAGTGGTACTGAGCGGTCATGTCAGAAGCCGGGAAGAAGCGGATAAAGCCGTGTCCATAGCCCAGGGAACCGACGGCGTGACTTCCGTCACCAATAAGCTTCAAATCAAAAAAGATGATTAATGGTTCGCCTATCGACGCGCGATAGCGGGTCGGACGCCAATCGAAAATAACCAGAACGTATTGGCGCAGTAATCATCTCAGTGCGGCCATGCGATACATTTAAATCGCATGGCCGCATCCTTCTTTATCTGGCTGACGATCTGCCATACAGTGTCGCAACCCGGATATTCTTCTTTCAGCGATATGTTTTAAGGCGTGCAAGCTCATCGCTGAGCCACTTCTTGCTGGTAATGATTTCTCCTCCCTTGCATCTGACCTTATAGGCCTGCCCACTCAAACTGCTTTCCGTAGCCGCTCTTGCAATAAATTCTTCAGTGGTATTAACCATGTTTCTTGCAACAAGATAATTATATTTGTCGCGTATATGCCCTTGGGCAACCTTGGCGTCTTTCCACGTCCCGTTGCGATAAAATTCGCAATCCGACCCTTCTATATATCCCAGTAAAAAACTGACTTCTATTTGCACACTGACCGGGGGTTGTGCATGGGCTACAGCCGCCAGAGACAATGTTGCCAACAGTACAAAGCGCGTTATTATTTTCATATTTACAGCTCCTTATCCAAGGGTAACAGGGACAAAATATTTACCTTCGTTCTTTGCCAGTCACTTCGAGCCGACTCGGTCTCGTATTCAATGGCGCTGCCATGCTCCAGGGTTTTCCACACCAGAGATGCATTTCCAGTGCTGTCCGGACGCAATATCAGCTGATAAGAATTCGCCGGCTCGACCATGGCTTCAAATCGCTTTGCCACTTGTTGCGCGAGTATCGGGCTGTCAATGATCAGGCCGATTTCAGTATTCAGGTGCATCGATCGTTGATCGAAATTCATGGACC
>JBDSHM010000517.1:0-14249 GCA_039918495.1 Sulfuriferula sp.
CAATCTGGGCATTCGGTAAAAATCGCAAATCGCGTTTCAGCAAAGATGCGCGCATCCCGTTTGAGGAAGACCCGGATTGATTGTCAGGATTGCCGGTATTTGTCAGACAAACCGGATAACAGGCTATGCCACTCACTCAACATCAGGAGAACCAACATGAAAAGTAATCTGTTCGTCGCCTTGCTTGCCACTTCCATTTTTTCTTGTAGCGCCATTGCCTATGCCGATCCTGTCGCGGGTTCCGAAACGCTAGGGGTAACCGTGCAGGAAGCCCACATCTCGGCAATGGGTTGGAGCGCGGAAAAACAAATTCTGCACAAAGCGGTCTATAACGACAACAGGAAGAAAATCGGTGTGATCGAGGACATTATCGTGTCACCCGAAAATTCGGTTTCTTATGCGGTGGTAGGCGTCGGCGGCTTCCTCGGTATGGATCGTCACGATGTGCTGGTACCGTTCAACCATTTCGAGGCCAAAGGGAACCAGTACTTGCTGCCGGGCGCGAGCGTAGCCATGCTCAAATCATTGCCTGCGTTCAAGTACAGCACTTGAAAAACGCAGGCGATTTTGGAGTCTGCGCATCCTCAATGCATTGGCTCGAATCGAATCAAGGAGCTCATTATGAGGCGTCGTCGCATCATCCCTGTCCTCACCGCGTCCACATTGGTCGTGATGCTGGCTGGTTGTGCCATTGTTCCGCCACCTGCACCGGTTCCGGTTTCCGAGGTGATTCGACTTAGCCGAGAAGGCGACCCGCCTGAACAAATTATTCAGCGCATGCGTGACGCCGGCATGGTTTACCGGCTTGAGGCCAGCCAACTGGCTCATCTGCATCAACAAGGGGTGCCTGATGTGGTGCTGAATTACATGCAGCACACTTATCTTGATGCGGTACGCCGCGATCAGCATCTACAGGACTGGAACCTTTGGCGACCCGGACCCAACGGCTATTTTTATGGTGGTTGTTACTATGGATGGCCATACAACTGCTACTGACGCATGCTTTTTCTGAAGTGAAAACAGGGCAGGCAATCCCCCTGTACAGCAGACTAACCGTGACAGCACATTTGCAGGCGCTTAACAAACTTCAGCATGAGCCAGTTTAAGAATCTTTCATCGCATATTTTGCAGACTTCAGCCTCCATGGTGGGGGTTTGCATGATGATTATCAGCATTGTCAAGCTCATCCATATGGGCGGAACAATGAGTCGTCTGGTGGACAAGATTCTCGCTTTTGACAATGTCGTGTTTCTGCTCAGCGCCATTATGTCCTATGCCTCCATGCGCTATGAACGCCGGGCGATGCATCTGGAAAATCTGGCCGACACCCTATTTATTGTCGGACTGATTTGCATGACAGCGGCTTCGCTCGTGCTTTCCCTGGAGATATTCTGAAAACCCAAACCAGTTCCGCCTCATACAACGCACCAGACCGTATTTTTGTCCGGCTATTTAGCAGGGCAATCCCAATTCATCCCTAGAGGACTCAATGGAAAACAATCTGTCGCAACCTTCCGGTACTGCCCCCGCGCCAGGCGGTCGCAATCCGGCCTCCTGGTCATCTGCGCGCAAGGATATGACGGGTACAACATTAGGTGCCTCGCGGCTGTGGTTTAGTGTAGCGCAAGGGATAGTCAGCGAGGTGTATTACCCGCGCCTGGATATTCCACAGCTCAAGGATCTCGGCGTGATTGTCGCTGATGGTCAAGGCTTCTGGCAGGAGCTGCGCAGACTACCCGGCTATACCCTGGAATTTGTTGCTCCAGGTATTCCGGTAGTGACGATTCATCACCAGCATTCACGCTTCACATTGCGCCTACGAATCTGCCCCGATCCGCAGCGCGACGTGTTGCTGCTGGATATCGAACTGGAAGGCGATGCGGAATTGCGTCCCTATCTGCTCGCCGCGCCGCGGCTGGGCGGAGACAGTTTTACCAACCGCGCCTGGGCAGACGCCTGGCAAGGCCGCCCATTGCTGTGGGCCGAACAGGGCCCGTTCGGTATGGCACTGATGTGTGCCGATAATAAAGGACTTCCCGGTTTTGGTATGCGTTCGGTGGGCAGCGTGGGTGAAAGCGATCTATGGCAGGATTTCAATCTTCATCAGCGCATGACCTGGCACTTTGCCGATACCGAACCCGGCGAAGTATCGCTGGCGGGTGCGTTGCCGCGTCAGTGCACTGTCGCACTGGGTCTGGGCAGCAGCAAGGAAGCCGCAGCCACGCTGGCATGGAGCGCATTGATGCGGGGGTTCGAGCCGGCCTGGAACGAGCAATGCGCAGACTGGGGAAACTGGCAAAAAAACTGGCCATTACCGGCCCCGCTGAGTGCCCTGCCGGACGCGGCTCAACAGCTGCTGCTACGCTCAGCCAGCGTGCTCAAGACACACCAGGACCACACGTATCCGGGGGCCGCCGTCGCCAGCCTGTCGGTACCATGGGGGGAATCCAGTTCAAGTCAGGGCGGCTACCATCTGGTCTGGTCACGCGACCTGGTGGAAACCGCAGGCGCATTGCTGGCCATGGACAAATTTGACGATGTGCAGGCCATCTTGTGCTACCTGATTGCCACCCAGCAGTCCGACGGCCACTGGCTGCAGAATCAGTGGCTGGGCGGCAAGCCCTTCTGGCAGGGTATCCAGCTGGACGAAACGGCCTTCCCGGTATTGCTGGTCGCCGCCTTGCACTCGCGCGACGCACTGGCGCAAATTCCGGTGCACGACACCGTACGTCGGGCGCTCGATTTCATCATGCGCGAAGGCCCATCCACCGGTCAGGACCGTTGGGAGGAAGACGCCGGCATCAATACCTTTACCCTCGCCGTTGCCATCGCCGCACTGGTAGAGGGCGCTGCTTTCCTGCAAGGTCGCGAACGCGATTGCGCGCTCATGCTGGCGGATTACTGGAACGCCCGGCTGGAGGACTGGACCTGGGTAGAAGATACGGCGCTGGCACGCAGCCTTGGCATACCCGGCTATTATCTGCGCAGTGCCCCCACCGATGAGCTTTGTCACGACGGTGCGCGACACGAACATCTGCTAATCAAAAATCGCGCTCTCGATCCCGATTTACCCGCCGATGAACAATTGGCCACGGATTTTTTGCAACTGGTGCGCTACGGCCTGCGCGATGCCCACGATCCATGCATCGTGGCGAGCGTCACGGCCATCGATAAACTGCTCAAGACCGATACGCCCAACGGCCCGGTATGGCACCGCTACAACGGTGACGGTTACGGCGAACATGCGGACGGCAGTCCCTTTGATGGCAACGGATCGGGACGCGGCTGGCCGCTGCTTACCGGCGAACGTGCGCATTATGCGTTGATGGCCGGCGAAGATGTGCTGCCCTACATCAACGCCATGACCGCCATGACCGGTCCCGGCGGCCTCATTCCCGAACAGGTATGGGACACCGATCCCATCCCCGCGCGCGACCTCTACCCGGGCCAACCGAGCGGTTCCGCGATGCCGCTGGTATGGGCGCATGCCGAATATATCAAACTCTGCCTGAGCCACGCGCAGGGTTACCCGGTGGACCGCCCGGTGCAGACCTGGCTGCGCTATCACGGGCAGCGGCCGTCGATTTCATACTATGTGTGGCGGCTGCAACAGCGTCCGCGCAATCTGTCTGCGGGCAAGGAACTGCGCCTGCTATTGCACTCGCCTGCTCGTGTGCATTGGGGGCGCAACGGCTGGCAGGAAATTGCGGACCTGGACACGCAGGACTGGGGGTTGGCGCATGTCGCCATCCTGCCGACGACACAGCTAAATCCGGGCGACACATTGCAATTCACCTTGTACTGGCCCGAAACCGGGCAATGGCACGGCGAGAATTTCGAACTTCAAATCACTGGAGACGCATCATGATGCAAATTGATTTAAGCGGACGCAGGGCGCTGGTTACCGGTTCCAGTTCCGGTTTGGGTGAAGCCATTGCCATAGCTTTAGCCAGCGCAGGCGCGCAGGTGGCGATTAACTATCTGCATGACAAAACGGCGGCCGATGCGGTGGTAGCGAGTATCGTCAAGCAAGGCGGCAAAGCGCAGGCATTTCAGGCCGACATTGCCATACCAGACGATGTCACGCGACTGTTCGCTGAAGCCGGCGCCGCATTCGGCGGCCTGGACATTCTGGTCAACAATGCCGGTATCGATGGCGGCTCGGCCAATTGCGCCGACAGCGATCCGGAAAAATGGGCGCGCGTCATCGCAGTGGATTTGCAAGGGCCCTACATCTGTGCACGCCAGGCACTGCAATGGATGCTGCCGCAAAAAAACGGCGTCATCATTAACATCACCTCGGTGCATGAATTCATCCCCTGGTCGGGTTATAGCGCCTACACCAGCGCCAAGGCCGGGCTGTCGATGTTCACTAAAACCCTGGCACAGGAGGTGGCTGCAGACGGCGTCCGCGTACTCGCCATCGCGCCCGGCGCCATCCGCACGCCAATTAATGCCAACGTCTGGCAAGACACGCAAGGACTGGCAGACCTGGACCAGAAAATTGCCATGGGCCGCATGGGTGAACCGAATGAAATCGGTCAGGTTGCCGCCTTCCTGGCCAGTGATCTGGCCAGCTATATTACCGGCACCAGTATTGCGGTAGACGGCGGCATGCTGATCTACCCGGATTTCCGTCATGGCGGATGATCTGGATGCAGACCTGATCATCATCGGTAGCGGGGCGGGCGGCGGGACGCTGGCACGCGCATTGGCACCCAGCGGCATTTCCATTCTGGTGCTGGAACGCGGCGAATTTCTGCGCAGGGAAAAAGCCAACTGGCAGGCTGAAGCTGTATTTCATGACCACCGTTACCACACGCATGAGCATTGGCGCGATGGCACCGGGCGCCTGTTTCAACCCGTCACCGGCTACCACGTGGGCGGCAATACCAAGCTCTACGGCGCAGCCGTGCTACGCCGCCGCAGAGAGGATTTTGTGGCGCGCAAGCATGTCGACGGCAGTACACCCGACTGGCCAATAAGCTACGCGGCGCTGAGTTCGCATTATGATGAAGCGGAACGCTGGTATTACGCCCATGGCCTGGCGGGTAGCGACCCCACGGAGCCGCCGCGCGGCGAATATCCTTACCCGCCATTCACGCATGAGCCGTATATTGCCGAAGTGGCACGGCAGCTGAAAACACTCGGGCTGCACCCCTTCCCGTTGCCGCTGGCATTGAACCGGGACGAAGCCCAGCCGCAGCAAAGTGCGTGCATACGTTGCAACAGCTGCGACGGATTTCCCTGCCTGGTCCACGCGAAGGGCGATGCGGAAACATGCGGTATCCGACCCGCACTGCAACATGCCAATGTCCGTATCCTGCCCGGTGTTCGGGTAGAAAAACTGCTCACCAATGACGCGGGCAGCCGTGTGGAAAGTGTGGAAACCCTCGGCCCGGATGGCGCGCACCGTTTTCGCGCCCGCGTGGTGGTGGTTGCAGCTGGCGCCATCAACTCGGCGGCACTGTTGCTGGCTTCAGCCAACGCGCGGCATCCGCGCGGGCTGGCAAACGGCAGCGATCAGCTCGGGCGCAATTACATGTGCCACGTCAACAGCGCCTGCATCGCTATCAACCCACGCCGCATCAACCCCACCGTGTTCCAGAAAACCATCGCCATCAACGATTTCTACAATAGCTCGGGCGAGGCGGATTTCCCCTACCCGCTCGGCCATATTCAAAATCTCGGCAAGGTCACCCCGGCAATCCTCAAGGCCCAGCGCCCGGCCTTGCCGTGGCCGCTGGCGCAGTGGGCTGCAAATCATTCGCTGGATTGGTGGCTAACCACGGAGGACTTGCCGCGCCCGGACAACCGAGTGTCACTGGATGCGGACGGCACGATCCGCGTGCACTACAAACCGACCAACGAGGTCGCCCATCGGCGCCTGGTTGCTGGCTGGAAAAACATTCTGAAACGGCTCGGCTATCCGCTCGTCTTCACCCAGCGCATGGGCATCGAGGCAGTGGCTCACCAGGTAGGCACGGCGCGGTTCGGCACCGACCCCGGCACCAGCGTACTCGACCTCCATTGCAAGGCGCATGAGTTGGACAACCTGTACGTGGTGGATGCGTCGTTCATGCCCTCCATCGCCGCCGTCAATCCATCGCTGACCATCATGGCCAACGCGCTGCGCGTCGGCGCGCATCTGCGCCAGCGTTTCGCCCAAGGCGATTGGCATATACAAGCGGAAAATGGCTAAGCTCAGCGCCGTCGCCGTCTATACAGCAGGTTTCCTGCAAGGCTGCGCGTTTGTCCTGATCCCGGCGCTCGGCACCATTCTGGCTGCCGCACCGTATCACCTGTCCAGCAGCGCGTATGGCGTGCTGTTTCTGCCGCAGACGCTGGGCGCCATCTTCGGCGCGCTTGCGGCCGACACGCTGCACCAGCGCATCGGCAGTCGCGGTCTGTTCCGCACCGGCGTGGCGGCCAATATGCTCGCCCTTCTCCTGCTGGCCGGCGCGGCCTATAGCAGTGGCATGCTGGCGCATGTCTTGCTATTGATGGAAACGCTGTTTCTGGGCGTGGGTTTTGGCTTGACGCTGGCTGCCGTCAATCACTATGCCGCGCTACTGTTCCCTCGTACCGCCACGATGGCAGTCACCTTGCTCAACGCCGGCATCGGCGGCGCCACCGCACTCTCCCCGTTGATCCTGCATGGCATTGCTGCCTGGACCAACTGGGGCGTATGGCCGCTCATGCTGGCCGCCGGATTCGGACTGGTGCTCTTTCTGCCGCTTCCGGCAAGCACAGCCAAAACGGGTGAATCACCGCGCTGGCAAGCCGCCATGCTGCTGTTTGCGCTGGCCGCATTTCTCTATGCCATCGGCGAGGGGATTTTCGGCAGTTGGGCCAATATTTACATCAGCGTGAACAAAGCCCTGCCGACACATTACGGGGCACTGGCGCTGTCTGCGTTCTGGGGCAGCATGACGCTGTTTCGCATCCTGCTGGCGCTGGTGCCGGAGCGCATCGTGGCGCAGCGCCTGTTTTACCTGGCCGCTCCGCTCGGCATGTGTGCTTGCTTCGCTGCGTTGCCCTTTCTGTCCAGCGCCTGGACTTTGATAGGCGCGTTTGCACTGGCCGGCGCAGCATGCAGCGTCTACTTTCCGTTTTCCATGTCATATGGGCTGGCCGCTTTTTCCGGGCAGCAGACGCGCATGGCCGGTTTGATGGTGGCTGCGCTGATGGCCGGTGAGGGCATCGGCTCGTTTGCCCTGGGGCCATTGCAAGGCCTGGTCGCGCTGCCGCGGATTTACCTGTTTTCGGCATTGTTGGCCGTGCCGCTGTTCGTGCTCGGCTGGCGCCTCTCGGCGCAGGCAAAAACCGGCTGAAGAACTATTCCGACAAAACCAGGTTTGCCGTTAAGAATAAAGTAAGTTTTCATAATGTAAGCTTCAACGATGGACTTGATGATGCCAATGCCCCGTTACAGCCGCAACGCGGTCGCTTTATTCCTGCTGGCGGCTGCGCTCGCCGGTTGCGCGAGCTACACGCCACGACCGCTGTCGCCGCAAGCCACTGCGGCCGCCTTCGCAACCCGCTCCCTCACCGATCCCGGCCTTGAGCATTATCTGGATGCGCATTCAGGCCGCATATTACCCGCCCATCGCTGGGATTTGGATAGGCTGACACTGGCTGCGCTGTACTACCATCCCGACCTGAAGGTAGCGCGTGCGCAGCAGGACGTAGCCGAAGCGGGCGTCCAGGTATCCCGGCAACGGCCCAACCCGAGCCTGAATTTAACGCCGGCCTATAACGCCAATGCGATCGCCGGGATGTCGCCCTGGATTCTGGGCACGATGCTGAATTTCCCGATCGAAACCGCCGGGCGACGCGGTTATCGCGAGGCCCAGGCAAACAATCAACTTGATGATGCACGTTTTCATGTTGCCGAGGTGGCCTGGCAAGTACGCAGCCATGTGCGCAGCCGCATGCTGGATTACGATGCCGCGCTGCGCGAAGCCGCCATCCTGAAGCAAACACTGGCTCTGCGCGAGAACCTGTTGCAGGCCGTGCAACGCCGCCTCGCGGCCGGCGAGGCGGGGCAACCCGCGGTGGATACTGAGCAGGCTGCACTGGCCAATACGCATCTGCAATTGAACCTGGCGCATGGCCGCATCGCGACTACGCGTGTGGCGCTGGCCGCTGCAGTGGGGATACCGGTGGCGGCTCTGGATAGCGTAACGCTTTCCTTCGATACCCTTGATCAGCCGCTTTCCGCAGCCCAAATCCCGGCTCCGGAAGTGCGCCGCGCGGCGCTGACCAATCGCGCCGATCTGCTCGCGGCACTTGCCCGCTATGCGGCGAGCCAGTCAGCGCTGCAACTCGAAATTGCGCGGCAATACCCGGATCTGCAAATCGGCCCCGGCTACAAGTGGGACCAGGGCGCGAACAAATGGTCGCTGGGAATCAGCTTGACGCTGCCGCTTTTCAACCAGAACCAGGGTCAGATCGCGCAGGCCAAGGCACAACGCGAGCTGGCCGCGTCCCGCTTCACCGCCCTGCAGGCCCAGGCCATCGCCCAGACCGGACACGCGCTGGCAGATTATCGGGCGGCGCTTGCGGCGCTGGACTCCGCGCAGTCACTGGCTGCTACACAGCAGTTACGCGAGCAATCCGCACAGCGTCAATTTTCCTCCGGCTACATTGATCACCTCGCGCTGGACCAGGCCCAGCTGCTGGCCCTGGCCGCAGAAAACACGCGCTTGACCGCGTCGATACAGACCCAGCGCGCACTGGGTGCACTCGAAGACGCCATCCAGCAACCACTGGACGGCACCATTAAAATAGCTGACGCCCCTCCGCCTGACCCCCGGCGCGACGCGCCTGCCCATCAAGGATTCCGGCCATGAAACACAAGCGCATTATCCTCGCCAGCCTGATCGCGGCTGCGATCATTATCGGCGCAGTGATCTGGATACGCAGCACGCCCGGGCATCCGCCCAGCCCACCGGATAACCCGCAAGCGGCGACCACGAGCGCAGGCACGGTGGTAATCAGCCACGAGCAAATGACGATGAGCGGCATAGCAGTGCAGGCGCTGCCCATCACCCGTTTCCAGCCGCAAACCAGCGCTTACGCCAGCGTGCTGGACCCGGGGCCCCTGCTGCAGTTGCGCGGACAGCTGCGCTCGGCACAACTGCAAACTGACGCGGCACGCGCCCAGGCCGCGGCCTCGGAACGCGAATACCGGCGCCTGGCGCTACTCAATAGCCAGGACCACACCGTGTCGGACAAAGTGACCGAGACAGCGCGTGCCACCCGGGATGCAGACCGCGCACATCTGCAAGCGGCACAGGCAAGCTTATTGGCAGCACGCGATACGGCGCGCAGTCGCTGGGGCGACGTGCTGACGGGTTGGGCACTGGCCGCACGCTCGCCGCAACTGGATGCACTGAATTCCGGACAGCAGGCTTTACTGTCGGTCGCATTGCCGCAGGGCGAGGCGGCAGGTACACCACCGCCAACTATCCATATCGGCCTGCCGGGAAGCAGGGGGGCCCAGATCATTGCACGCCTCATATCGCCTTCGCCGCTGGCCGACCCGGTCATCCAGAGTCCGACTTATTTTTACCTGGCGCCGCGCGGCGGATTGCGCACCGACATGCGCATCGATGCCTTGCTGCCCACCGGACAATCTGTCGACGGGGTTGTGATCCCGAACTCGGCGGTGATCTGGTACGCCAATCGGCCATGGGTCTATGTGCAGTCCACCGATACGCAATTCGTGCGCCGCGAAATCGCCGTCGACACACCCGCACCCGGCGGCTGGTTTGTTGCGCAATGGCACGGCGGCGAGCGCGTGGCGGTCAGGGGCGCAGCGCTGCTGTTCTCGCAGGAATTCCAGCCGAAACCGCAACCGGGCGCCCCGAGCAGTGGCGGCGATGACGATGATTAGCGCACCAACAAATCTGGTGGATTTCCTCCCATGCTGACTCCCATCGTTAACTTTGCCATCCGTTTTCGCGGCGTCGTCATCGCCCTGGCAATGCTGCTGGCGGGATACGGCCTGTTCGCCCTCAGCCATGCGCGGCTGGATGTGTTCCCGGAATTCGCGCCGCCCCAGGTGCAGGTGCAGACCGAAGCACCCGGCTTGTCGTCCGAACAGGTGGAAGTACTGGTCACCCAGCCGCTGGAGAACCGCCTGGCCGGCCTGACCGGGATCAAGACCATGCGCTCCAAGTCGTTTCAGGGGCTGTCCATGATCACCCTGACTTTCGTATCGGGTACCGACATCTATCGGGCCAGGCAGGTCGTGGCAGAACAAATGGGTGGAGCTGCCGCTGCCCTTCCGCAAGGCGTCAAAACACCGGCTTTGCTGCCGCTGGCTTCATCCACCAGCGTGGTGCTGAGCCTCGGTCTGACCTCGAAGTCGCGCTCGCTAATGGAACTGCGCACCCTTGCCGACTGGAGCGTTAAACCACAGCTGCTTTCCGTGCACGGGGTGGCGGGTATTTCCGTATTTGGCGGCGAGGTGAAGCAGTTGCAGATCCAGATCGCCCCTGACAAGCTGGTGCGCTACGGCCTGGCTATCCAGGACGTGGTCGATGCGGCAAAACGGGCAACCGCAGTGCGCGGCGCCGGCATCATCGAAAACAACAACCAGCGCATCGTGCTGGAAACCACCGGACAGCCAATATCCGCCGCAGCGCTGGGCGCGGTGGTGCTGCGCAATCAGGGCGGCGCTACGCTGCGCCTGGCGGACGTGGCGAATGTCACGGTGGCCCCCGCCCCCGCAGTCGGTGCGGCCTCGATCGAGGGCCAACCGGGAGTGATGCTGGTGGTCGAGGAACAGTACGGCGCGAATACCCTGGCCGTGACCCGTGCACTGGAACAGCGCCTCGCGCAGCTCAAACCCGCCCTCACTGCCGAGGGCGTGACGCTGAATCCCGACCTGTTCCGTCCGGCCAACTTCATTGAAACCGCGATCAGCCACCTGCGCACTGCCCTGCTGATCGGCGCTGCGCTGGTGCTGATCGTGCTGTTCCTGTTCCTGTTCAACGCGCGCGCAGCGGTCATTTCGGCGACCGCGATTCCGCTTTCGCTGCTGACTGCGGTAATCGTGCTGAATCACTTCGGCATCGGCCTCAATACCATGACGCTGGGCGGACTCGCCATCGCCATCGGCGAGGTGGTGGACGACGCCATTGTCGATGTGGAAAACATTTTCAGGCGCCTGCGCGAAAACCGGCTGCTGGCTGCACCGCTGAACGCGGCGCAAGTGGTGCTGAGTGCCTCGCTTGAAGTGCGCGGTGCGGTGATCTACGCCACCTTCATCGTGGCGCTGGTGTTCGTGCCGGTACTGACGCTGTCCGGCGTCGCTGGCAGCCTGTTCGGTCCGCTGGCGCTCGCCTATATTGCGGCCATCATGGCTTCGCTGGTGGTGGCGCTAACGCTTACTCCGGCGCTTGCCTATGCGTTGCTGGCAAGTCGTGCCGCTGAGGCAAAAGAGCCGCCGCTGGGTAAATGGCTCAAGGCGCGCTACACCCGTCTGCTCGCCGGCATCGATCAGCGCGCGGGCGCGGCAATTCTGGTCGTGGTTTTGCTGTGCGGCGCGGCATTTGCCGTGCTGCCGTTCATGCAAGGCAGCTTCCTGCCCACCTTGCGCGAGGGGCATTTCATCGTCCACATGAAAATGGCGCCGGGCACGTCGCTGGCCCAGTCGCTTGCGCTGGGGCAACGTGTGAGCGCGTCGCTCAGCCGGATTCCGGGAATCCGTTCGGTGGCCCAGCGCGCGGGACGAGCCACCCAGGTGTCGGATCCGGCAGGCGCATTTTCGAGCGAGTTCGAGGTGGACCTGACGCCGCTCTCGGGCGCCGGACAACAGCGCGTATTGAATGCCATCCGTAGCACCGTTGCGCCGTTCGTGGGCGCGAGTTTCTCGGCCAATACCTTCCTGACCGAGCGCATCCACGAAACGATTTCTGGCTATACCGCACCGCTGGTCGTGGATATCTACGGCAACGACCTCGACGTGCTCGACCGTAAAGCCGAAGAGGTCGCCGCCGCGATCCGCAGCGTGCCAGGCGCCGGCGCGGTGCAGGTACAGGCGCCGACAGGCAGCCCGCAACTGGTCATCCATCTGCGTGACAGTGCTCTGTCGCGGCTCGGCATCGCCCCGGTCGATGCCCTGAGTGCAATTCAAACCGCCTATGCCGGTACGCGGGTTGGCGAGGTATACGAGGGGAGTCGCGTATTCGACGTGGCGGTGGTGCTGGCGCCACAGCTGCGCCAAAGCCCGGCGCAAGTGGGAGAGCTGCCGTTGAAGACACCGGACGGCCGCATGGTGCTGCTCAAGGACATTGCCGATATTCACCAGACTGACGGGCGTTATTTAATCCTGCACGACGACGCGCAACGCCTGCAGGTGGTGACCGCAGACGTCAAGGGACGTGCACTGTCGAGTTTTGTTACGGCGGTAAAAAAACAAATTGCGGCTCAAGTCACGCTGCCGCGCGGCACTTACCTGGTCTACGCCGGCGATGCGCCGGAGCAGGCGCGCGCGCAACAGGATCTGCTGCTGCATTCGGCACTGGCTGCGGCGGGCGTAGCACTGCTGCTGTATATGGCGCTGGGCGGCGTGCGCTCGACCATCCTGGTGTTCGCCAACCTGCCGTTCGCGCTGGCGGGCGGCGTGGTGATGGTACTCGTCACCGGCGGGGTATTGTCCATCGGCTCGCTGGTGGGCTTTGTCACCCTGTTCGGCATTACCCTGCGCAACGCCATCATGCTGATCTCGCACTACCGTCATCTGGTCGAGGTGGAAGGCGTGGCGTGGGGCAAGGATGCAGCGATACGCGGCGCAGCAGAACGCCTGTCGCCGATCCTGATGACGGCGCTGGTCACCGCGCTGGGACTGCTGCCGCTGGCGCTGACCAGCGGTGCGCCCGGCAACGAGATCGAAGGCCCGATGGCGGCCGTCATCCTGGGCGGGCTGATCACTTCCACGCTGCTCAACCTGCTGATCCTGCCAACGCTCGCGCTGCGCTATGGGCGGTTTGAGCGGCGCGACCTGGACAGCACCGCATAAACCTGACGGTGACTGAAGACAGCCATGACACGGCATAAGCCAGCGCACGACATTGTGATTGTGGGCGGTGGCGCGGGCGGGCTGGAACTCGCCACGCGCCTGGGCAACAAACTGGGACGCGGCATGCGCGCACAGGTCACCCTGATCGACGCTTCGGCTTCGCACCTGTGGAAACCCCTGCTGCACGAAGTGGCCGCAGGCAGTCTGGATTCCTATGCGGAACGGCTGGAGTATCTGGCACAGACGCACTGGCACCATTTCCGCTTTTGTTTCGGACGCATGGACGGCCTGGATCGCGCCCGGCAACGCGTATGGATTGCACCTGCTACGGATCAGAACGGACACGAAATCATGCCGCGCCGCAGCCTTCATTACGACACGCTGGTGATTGCGGTGGGCTCGGTCGGCAATGATTTTGGTATCCCCGGTGTGGCCGAACATTGCATCATGCTCGACACTCCGGAACAGGCGCGTCAATTCCATCGCCTCCATATCGACGCCTGTCTGCGCGCGCAAACCCAGGCCGGGCCGGTCGCACCGGGACAGATCACGGTCGGCATCGTCGGCACCGGTGCCACCGGGGTGGAACTGGCCGCCGAACTGCACGATACGACGCGCGAGCTGTCCTCCTACGGACTCGAACATATCGACCCCGACAAGAGCTTGCGGCTGGTGCTGGTGGGGTCGGCCGAACACGTTCTGCCCGGATTGCCGGTGCGTCTGTCCGATGCAGTCGCCGCTCAATTGCACAGCATGGGTATCGAGATGCATAACGGCGAACACGTGATTGAAGTGCGCGCGGACGGCATGCTCACGCATACCGGTAAATTTATCCGCGCCAGCATGATGGTGTGGGCGGCGGGTATCAAGGCGCCGGATATTTTGACGACGCTGGGCTTGCCCACCAATCACGCCCAGCAATTGATCGTGCGCCAGACCTTGCAGACCGCTGACGACGCGATTTTTGCGTTTGGCGATTGCGCCGCGTGCCCGCTGCCCGACGGCAAGGGCATCGTCCCTGCACGCGCGCAGGCCGCGCATCAGCAGGCCAGCCTGTTGGTGAAATCGATACGCTGTCGGCTCAACCACAAACCGTTGCCGCTGTATGTGTATCGCGATTACGGCTCGCTGGTCGCGCTCGGGCAACACAGCACCGTAGGCAATCTGATGGGCAGATGGTCCGGCCATGGCCTGCGGGTGGAAGGGCTGTGGGCGC
>JBDSHM010000518.1:0-2188 GCA_039918495.1 Sulfuriferula sp.
GACACACAGGGCTTCAAAATCATGCATCGTACAAAGGTGCACGTTAGGCGTGTCATACCACTGATACGGGATGTCATCGGATACCGGCATTGTGCCGCGCAGCACCTGCAACCGATTCTTCCAGTAACCAAAATTGGGAAACGTCACGATGCCTTCGCGGCCAACGCGCAACATCTCGCGCAGAATGGCTTCAGTATGGCGCATGGCTTGCAGTGTTTGCGACAGAATGACGTGGTCGAAGGAATCGGATTCAAACACCGACAGCCCTGATTCAAGGTCATTCTGGATGATGTTGATCCCATTTTTTACCCCGGCCAGAATATTGGCATCGGTCAATTCCACACCATAGCCGCGCGCCTGGCGTGTATCCTGCAAAAACTTGAGCAGGCTACCGTCACCACAGCCAAGGTCGAGTATCTTGGAGCCGGGTTTGACCCAGTTGGCGATGGTCTGGAAATCATGACGCGTCACGCCGCAACCCTTTCCATATAGGCGCGCACCAGGCTGTGATAATGCGCATCGGGCATCAGAAAAGCGTCATGGCCGTGGCCGGAGGTAATCTCGGCATAGCTGACGCGGCGCTCGTTATCCAGCAAGGCCTTGACGATTTCTCGCGAGCGTTCCGGCGCAAAACGCCAGTCGCTGGTGAATGACAGCACCAGGAAATCCGCTTGTGCAGGTTTCAGGGCATCCGACAGTTTGCCGTTGGAATGATGATGAGTGGGATCGAAATAATCCAGTGCCTTGGTCATCAGCAAATAGGTATTGGCGTCGAAACTTTCGGCGAATTTGTCGCCCTGGTAGCGCAGATAGGATTCAATCTCGAATTCCACGTCGTAGCCATAGTTGAATGTGCCGTTACGCAATATCCGACCAAATTTGCTGCCCATTACATCGTCGGAAAGATAGGTAATGTGACCGAGCATGCGGGCTAGGCGCAGACCTCGCCGTGGGCGCGTATCGTGCGCGTAAAAATCGCCGCCGAAAAAATCCGGATCGGTCAGGATGGCCTGCCGCGCCACGTCGTTGAAAGCAATATTCTGTGCGGTAAGTCTGGGGGCGGAGGCGATCACCAGGCAATGACGTATGCGTTCCGGATGCTGAATACTCCAGTGCAATGCCTGCATGCCTCCCAGTGATCCGCCCATGACGGCTGCAAATTGGCGGATACCGAGGCTATCCGCCAGCCGCGCCTGGCTTTCCACCCAGTCTTCCACGGTGACTAGCGGGAACTGTGAGCCGAACGGCTGGCCGCTGGCCGGGTCAATTGAAGCCGGTCCGGTGGAGCCGTGACACCCCCCCAGATTGTTCAGGCCGATTACGAAAAAGCGTTCGGTATCAATTGGCTTGCCCGGCCCTATCATGTTGTCCCACCAGCCCGGCTTTTTGTCATGTTCTGTATACACGCCCGCCACGTGATGGTTGCCTGACAGCGCATGGCAAACCAGGATCGCGTTGGTTTTGTCCGCATTCAAAGTGCCGTAGGTTTCATACACCAGGTCGTAGGACGACAGCACTGCACCACTTTTCAAAATAAGCGGGGTAGAGAAATGGGCGGTCCGGGGTACGACGATGCCAACAGATGAAGCAGGCTGCATGTCTGGTTATAATTTAGCCATGTTAGCGAAGATTATAGCCGTATTCCGTCCCGATCCCACAGTCTTGCGTAGCCGCTTTTTACAGCGCTTTGCGGACAAGACGATGATTGTCCATGACGGCCTCAGCATCGGCTGGGTGGGTGAACTGAATAAAGAGGCTGGGGGCGGTGCGCATTTTCGTATTGATGTGCGTAATGCCCCGGGACGCAAACCCACCCCGATTGAATGGGTGGTACATCACCACATAGTGCCGCAGAAATTGCCGTTGCCGCTATTGGTAAAGGTGGATGGCGAGCGGCTATTGATTCGTCATCTCACCCGCAATCATGCGCCGGTCCACCCTTCTGAAATTTACTGGATGCTCGGTGAATTCCCCGAGCGCGTCCATTTGGTGCTGACTGTCGGTGGCAAGGGATTCGTCGCCACGCGTGGAATGCCTGTATCGGATAATGCGGTGGACTTTGATGCTGCCTTCAGTGAGCCTGACTGAAGAGATTCGCTGAATTCGCCAGTGCTGTTGTTTACGCTCCGGCAGTCGTAATAAAAAAACGCCCCTCCCGGGGCGTTTAGTGTTTCGGCCTGCCAATGCG
>JBDSHM010000519.1:0-6553 GCA_039918495.1 Sulfuriferula sp.
TTTGTACAATGCACGATTTTGAAGCCCTGTGTGTCAAACTCGGTTTTCGCATCAGAGAACGCGTGGTCATGACCGCAGGTGCACCAGTGCGTATCTTGCCCAATCTGGCTGGCAGTCTCGCCGTGTATCGTTTCGAGCGCGCACAATAAGCAATGGCCGCCCCGCGCATTAGCTCGGAACAGCTGACGGATGACATGACGATACGCGTGTCGGGTGACTGGTTGCTGCCCAATCTTGCCCACCTCGGGCAAGCAACGCTAGCAGCGTTGCCATCTGCCGACGCTACCCTCGACGGTGCAGAGCTTACGGCACTCGATACCAGTGGCGCACTGCGTTTGCTGGAGATCATGCGGGATGCCGGGGCTGATCCGCAACAAATTACATGCGTCAATTTTTCGAAAGCGCATGCGGCGGTGTTCGAATTGGTCGCGCGCAATTTTGCCGACAGCATGATTACCACCCTGCCTGTGCGTGAAGGCATGTTAGCCCACATCGGACGTAGCTCTCTGGCAAGCTGGCGACACATTTGCGGCACAACCAATTTTGTCGGCAAAATAAGCTATCAAGCCTTTCAGTTGTTACGTCATCCGGGCGAGTTCCGCGGCAAGGAATTCATTACGCAAATTGAGACGGTATTCGTCAACGCCATTCCATTGGCTTTCGCCATGATGTTTCTGATGGGCGTGGTGTTCGCTTACTTGCTGGGCATTCAGGCAGAGCAATACGGTGCCAGTATTTTTGTAGTGGATGGGGTATCACTCGCCATGTCCCGTGAATTGGCGCCTGTGATCGTCGCCATTCTGGTGGCTGGTCGCTCGGGAGCAGCCATGACCGCTCAAATCGGCTCGATGAAAGTCAATGACGAGGTAGACGCAATCAGCGTGCTGGGTTTATCTCCCTACAATGTGCTGGTGGTGCCGCGCATTCTGGCGTTGCTAATTGCCTTACCCCTGCTGGTATTCATTGGGGATATAGCAGGCATTCTTGGCGGCATGCTGATTGCTGAACGTCAGCTTGGAATCGGCACCTACGCATTCATTGCTCGCCTGGATCAGGTTTTGCCAGTCAACACTGTTCTTTTGGGCCTGATCAAGGCGCCTGTATTTGCATTATTTATTGGCGTGATCGCCTGCCGCATGGGGCTGACCGTAGCGCATGATGCACAGAGCGTGGGTGCGAATACCACCTCCACCGTCGTGCAAAGCATTGTGGCAGTGATTATCATCAATGCAATGTTTGCAGTTGCCTTTGTCGAGCTGGGTTTTTAATGGATGCGCAACCGATTATCGAGCTGGATCATATCGTGACCCGGTTTGGCACACAAAGCATCCACGACGGAGTGAGCCTGAAGGTGAATCGCGGCGAAGTGGTTGCACTGATCGGCGGTAGCGGTTCCGGTAAATCGGTTTTGCTCAAGGAGTTGGTCGGTTTAATTAGGCCGACATCCGGCACAGCCCGCCTGTTTGGCGAAGACGTGTGGGCAGCGAATGGCGAACAACTCAATCGCCTGCGTCAGCGTTTTGGCATGCTGTTTCAGGATGGTGCGTTGTTTTCGTCACTCAATGTGGCGCAAAATGTCGCCCTACCGCTGCTTGAACATACGCAACTGGACAAAGCCGAATGCATGCGCCTGGCGCGGCTTAAATTGGCGCTGGCCGGCCTGCCCGAATCGGCCGCCACAAAAATGCCCAGCGAGCTGTCGGGCGGAATGCGCAAGCGCACCGCTCTCGCGCGCGCACTGGCACTGGACCCGGAACTGCTGTTTCTCGATGAGCCCACCTCGGGTCTGGATCCGATATCGGCACGCGCCTTTGATCGGCTTATTCGTGTACTGTCGGATGGATTGGGACTCACCGTCTTTCTGATCACCCACGATCTGGATACACTTTTATCCATCATTGATCGTGTGATCGTGTTGGCAGACCATCAGGTACTTGCCGACGGATCAGTTGCAACACTGCAGCAAATTGATAATCCATGGCTACGCGATTACTTTTCTGCGCGCGCCCGGACGGAGGAGCACTGATGGAAGTTGAAGCCCGTTATACCCTGGTCGGCACCATCGTCCTGATTGTTTTGCTGCTGCTGGTCGCCGGGCTGGTGTGGCTGGCAGGTGGTGCTGACCGGGTCGCATATCGCCATTTCACTATTTACTTCAGCCAACAATCCATGGACGGCCTGGATATTGGCAGTGCCGTTAAAATGCGCGGTATCAAGGTGGGCACGGTGGATAGTTACCAGTTCGCCGGTGGCGGCCAGGATGCTGTACGCATGGATATCAAGGTGGCGCAGGATACCCCGATACGCAGTAACGCCGAGGCAATCGTCAAACGCAATATCGTGACCGGACTGGCAACCATCGAAATTCGCAATCCCGACGCAACCAGCCCCCTATTGACGACGGTATTGCCCGATGAGCATTACCCTGTGATCGCTGAAGGCAAATCGAACCTGGATAATGTGGCCAATGCATTGTCAAAAATGGCCTCCAGTGGTTCCCAAGTGCTGGACAAAGTGAACCTGTTGCTGTCTGACGCCAACCGCAGGAACATTGCCGATACCATACAGAACTTACAGGCGATTTCCACCAATTTGGCTGACAACAAACAGGCGCTCAATACGGCGATATTAAGTATTCACAAGGCGGCGGATGAATTTGGCGCCGCAGGTGTAAGCGTTTCCCGCGCGGCAAACAGCGCTGAAACAAGTATTTTAAGTATCAGCAAAAATGCCGACATTGCGCTCAAACAGGCCACCAGCACCATGCTCAATCTGCAACAGCAAACAACCCAGGCAGCGGGCAGTCTGCAAGGGCTCGCGGAAGCCGGAACGATGGAATTCACCGCTGTCAGCCGCGACCTGCGCAATAGTGCCGATTCAGTCAGCACAGCCGGACAAAGTCTGTCCAATCCACGCGGCGTCCTGTTTGGCACCGGCAAACCTCAACCTGGCCCCGGGGAAAAATAAGCATGAAAAAATACCTGATAGCTGCAATGTTGGCGCTGAGCCTGAGTGGTTGCATAAGCCTGAGCGGTAATCAGAATGCACCGGTCATTACCACCTATGTGCTCGAAGATACGGGACATGCCACCCCCTCCCCAACGACTAACTCGCGAACCCTGTTGATCCTGGATACCGCAACCAGTACTTTCTACAACACCAATAGCATTGCCTTTAGCCGGGCACCCGGCACACTCGGTCTGTATCAGTATGCGCGCTGGGCAGAGTATCCCGGCAAACGCCTAAGCGAACTGTTATTGGGGCGTCTGGAGGCGGATCGCATTTTCGCGACAGTCGCATCGAATGGCAGCGGAGTCAAAGGGGACTGGATGCTCGATACCCGCCTGCTGGCGTTCTATCATCAGGCCGGTTTTGCCCCGGGTAGTGCCCGTGTGGAACTACGCGCGGCGGTAACGGATTTACGCACGCGGACACTTGTCGCACGCAAACTGTTTACCGAAAACATACCCGCACCTGCCTACAATGCGGCGGGCGCTGTGGCCGCCTTCAATATCGCTACCAGCAAATTGCTGGATGATATCGGGAGCTGGCTAGAAACCCTGCCCACCCAAAAACCCGAGCTGACGGTGAACAAGCTTCCTTAGCCACCGACAGAGATTTTGTCTATATTGGTATTGATACCATAACCCTAAAAGGAGCGCCGCATGAACGTATTCGCAAACCTTACCCTGGCTGTCAGCTTGTTGACTTTATCGTTTACTGCCCAAGCCGTACAGGTGAATCCCGCTGAACAGGTGGTCAAATACGGCGATGTTGAAATTCACTACAACGCCATGCCCACCGATGAATTGCAACCGGCGGTTGCGAAAAACTACCATATCGAACGCAGTCATAACCGCGGACTGCTCACCATTGCCGTCTTGCGCAAAAACAAGCTCGGCGTTTCCGAACCGGTACCAGCCGAGTTGACAGCGACAGTTGTCAATCTCAACTCGCAGCTCGCCGAGATCGACATGCGTGAAGTGAAGGAAGGGGGCGCCGTCTATTATCTGGGCGAATTTCGTATTACGCCGCCCGACACGCTAAAATTCAACGTCACTGCGAAACCGGCTGGTGCGACTCGCAAATATAAGGCTGAATTCAGCAGGCCGTTTTTTCAATAAGCCCTGACCTTCCGATTTCGTTATCTCGCTAAATCAAAGGCCTGATACAGCTACGTTTGACGGCGCATCGCCAGCAAGCGCGCCACACGTTCATCGGTGGGGGGATGGGTGGCGAAAAGGCTCTTGATACCGTCTCCGGAAAGCGGGTTGATAATCATCATCTGTGCGGTTTCCGGGTGCAATTCCGCCGTCTCCAGTGGCGTGCCACGCGCATATGCCTCGATTTTCCGCAACGCCGCAGCCAGCGCTTCCGGGTCGCCGGAAATTTCCGCCCCACCCTGATCGGCACCGAACTCGCGCGCACGTGAAATCGCCATCTGAATCAGCATCGCAGCAATGGGTGCCACAATCATGATAATAATCGCTACCGCTGGATGCACGTTACGCTCGCCATTGTTACTCCCGCCCCCGAACAATAAACCGAACTGGGCCAGCGCCGAAATCGCACCAGCCACGGTTGCCGACATGGTGGAAATCAGGATATCGCGATGTTTAACGTGCGTAAGCTCGTGAGCCATGACGCCACGCAGTTCGCGATGACTGAGTAGCCGGATGATTCCGGTTGTCGCTGCAACTGCAGCGTGCTCGGGGTTGCGTCCGGTGGCGAATGCGTTAGGTTGTGCTTCATCGATAATGTACACCTTGGGCATGGGCAATCCGGCGCGCTGGGCCAGATCAGCTACGATCCCGTAGAACTCGGGCGCGGTAGCGGCATCGACTTGTTGGGCGTTGTACATTTTCAATACCATCTGATCGGAAAACCAGTAGGCGTAAATGTTCATTCCACCAGCAAACAGCAGCGCAATCAGCATGCCCTTTTGGCCGCCCAGCAACATCCCTACGGTGCCGAACAGCACCACAATACCTGCCATCAGGATGGAGGTTTTTAACCAGTTGCCAAACATTGTCTGAATTCCTTCTCAGCTGTCGAAGTTGACCATCACTTAGATGGTGGGCACAACGCAAAATTCAATCGCCCAATTGCGTGCCCTTTGACAGCGGATGACCCGCCAGAAACTGGCTGACCGATTGACGCTTGCCGCCGGCTGGCTGTACCTCTGTGATAGTCAACGCACCCGTACTGCAGGCAACTACGATAGACCGGGAATCGACTGCCACCACATGACCCGGCACACCGTTTTGATCCGCGATATGCGCCGACCATATTTTCAGCGGTGTGCCATGCAGCATGGTTGCAGCACCCGGCACGGGATTGTATGCCCGCACCGCACGCGCCAGCTCGGTGGCGGGCCGGTTAAAATCCAGCACGGCTTCGGCTTTGCTGATTTTGACGGCGTAACAAGCGCCTTCATCCGGTTGCGCTATAGGCTTGAGCGTAGCGCTACCCAACTGGCCAAGTACGGCAATGAGGGCCTGACCGCCCAGTACAGCGAGTTTGTCATGCAAACTTGCACTCGTGTCGTCTGGCGCAATCGGAATGGCATCACTGCGCAACATGGCGCCGGTATCCAGTCCCGCATCCATTTGCATGATGGTAATGCCGGTCTGAGTGTCCCCCGCCAGGATCGCACGCTGAATCGGTGCGGCACCTCGCCAGCGCGGCAGGAGCGAAGCATGGATATTCAGGCAGCCATGGCGCGGCATGTCCAGTACCGCCTGCGGCAAGATCAAGCCATAGGCTGCGACTACCATTAAGTCGGCATTCAGCGCGCGCAATTCATCCTGAATCTCGGCAGTCTTCAGGGAGGTCGGCTGCCATACCGGCAATCCCAACCGCAACGCTTCCTGCTTGACCGGGCCGGGCTTGAGCTTCATGCCGCGTCCGGCAGGACGATCCGGCTGGGTGAGTACTGCCGCAATCGTGTGGCCGGCTGCATGCAGAACGGTCAGGGCGACCCGTGCAAATTCCGGTGTGCCTGCAAAAATGATATTCATGGGGATGACCGCGAGGTCTGCGCTCACATGGTTTCGCGCAGATGCTTTTTAAGCTTGTTTTTGATACGGGTTTGTTTCAGGCTGGACAGATATTCCACGAATACCTTGCCCTGCAGGTGATCCATTTCATGCTGAACGCATACTGCCAGCAAGCCATCTGCATCTAGCGTGAACGAACCGCCATCCGTATTCAGTGCCTCGACGGTAATCCGTTCAGCTCGGGTGACCTTATCGTAAATCCCCGGCACCGATAGACACCCTTCTTCGTGCACAGCACTACCCTCGGCCTGAAGCAGTTTGGGATTAATGAATACACGCAGATCATCGCGCGTTTCCGAAATATCGATCACAATCACTTGCTGGTGTACGTCCACCTGGGTAGCAGCCAAGCCGATACCCGGTGCCGCATACATGGTTTGCGCCATGTCGGCGACCAATTTTCGGATACGGTCATCAACTTGCGTGACGGGTTTGGCGACGGTATGCAAGCGTCGATCAGGGTAGTGAATAATATTTAATAGCGCCATAATTGC